>JAOUHG010000007.1 GCA_029865265.1 Candidatus Krumholzibacteriia bacterium
ACAACCGGATTCAGGCCCGCGTCACGCACGATACCGGCGTGCGCGTTGACCATTTCCTTCTTGGCGGCGACCAGCAGGATCTCCATCTGGTTGGCGCCCACGTCCTCGTTGAGGACCTGGAAGTCGAGACACACGTCGTCGATGTCGAAGGGCACGTGCTGCTCCGCTTCCCAGAAGATGGCTTCCTTGGCGTCGTCGGGATTCATCTTGTCCATGACGACCTTCTTCACGATGACCGCGCGGCCCGACACCGCGGTGACGACGTTCTTCGCGGTCACGCCGGCCTTGGTCATGCACTCCTGGATACCCTGGACGACCAGGCTCTGATCCATGATCTCGCCCTCGACGATCGCCTCGGACGGAAGCTTCACGATGCCGTAACGGATGAGCATCGGTGTGTCCTTGGAGTGGTCGATCTCAACCACCTTGATCAGGCTCGAACCGATGTCCAGCCCGATGGACGTCTTGCCTTTCCGCGAGAACACTTTCATCTCTTCACCAGCCTTGGCTCACGCCGTATCGACGAATGGATTCGCCGGGTGTTCGTCTAACTACTATCCCTATGTACAAATAGACCTTGCCGCGGCGGTCAATCTCGCAACAAGCATGCCAGCCGTGTGCCGCGCCGCGGAGCATGCATTCCGATGATAACTGGCTATGTCCGCATGAGTTATTCTGCGTCGTGTACTCAATCGGCGAATTTTGCCGGGTTACGCCATGCAATCTGCATACGCGACATGCATTACCGGGGAACCGAAAGCGCTCCCATGTACAGTGTCAGCAACCGCTCGCCTGCGAAGAGCATGAGACACGCAGCAGGGGCAAGAAACGAACCGAATGCAACCGCCGTCTTGCCATCGCCACCGCTGCGCCGCATCAGCCAGATTCCGTACAGGCTGCCCGCGGCCGCGGCGATGAACAGCACCGCAAACACCATCTGCCAGCCCAGGAACGCGCCAATCATGGCCATGAGCTTCACGTCGCCGCCGCCCATGCCGTCCACCTTGCGCGCGGCCTTGTAGAGGCCGGCGATGGCCAGGATGAGCCCGGCCCCCACCAGCGAGCCCAGCAGGGACTGCAGCACGCCGATGTCGAGGCACACCCACGCCCCCAGCCAGCCCAGCACCGTGCCCCCGATGGAGAGCGGGTCGGGAATGATCTGGTGGTCCCAGTCGATGAAGGTGATCGCAATGAGAATGCACAGAAACGCAACAATCCACGCCGCCTGCAATCCGGGTCCGTACACGTGGACGGCCAGGCCGGCCGCGGTTGCGGTCAACAGTTCCACCAGTGGGTAGCGAACGGGAATGCGCCACTTGCAGCGCCGGCATTTTCCGCCCAGTAGAAGCCAGCTCAACACGGGCACGTTGTCGTACCAGGAAATGGTCTGCTGACACTTCGGGCACTGCGAGCGCCCACCCACCACCGACGTCGCGCGCGGCAGGCGGTAAATGACCACGTTGAGGAAGCTCCCCAGCAGCGCGCCGAAGGCCGCGGCCATCGCCGTATATGCGACGTCAGCCGTCATTCTCTTCCTTGCCGATGCGGCCGGTGCGCCGGATCTGCTCGATGTAGCGGCGCGCCATCTCCTTCATGTAGGGCTGCTCCGACGACGCGGCCAGCTCCTCCCACATGCGGATCGAGGTCTCGGCGTGTCCGCCCCTGGAGTACACGAACGCGGCGAAGCGCCGCGCGCGGTCCCCGCCGCCGGGCATGCGCGAGGCCAGGTGGAAGTAGCGCGCCGCGGAGTCCGCGTCACCACGGGTTATGTAATAGAGAAAGCCGATCTCGAACGGGAACTCCCACGCCTCCGGGTTGGCGCGCATGCCCTTCTTGAGGACCTCCACGCCGCGGGGAAAGTCTCCCATGTCCTGCGACATCACCACCGCGCCGAAAACGTACGGAAACTGGAAGTGCGGGTCTAGGTCGGTGACGATATCGATCAACCCGTTGAAGTAGGCCAGGCTGTGCTGGTTCTTGGCGTAGCCGCCGAAGTACTGCACGGCCTGAAACCACACCAGGTCCGCGGCCAGCTCGCGGTAGCCCAGCGAGGTCTGCTCCACCAGCTTTCCCGACGGCAGGTACAGATTGGCGTACAGGTAGGGCCGCACGCGGTGCTCCTGCACGCCGGCGGTGGCGAACACCAGCGAGGCGAGCACCACCGGGCCGATCGCGGCCGCTCCCAGCACGCGCGGCAGGCGCATGTCAGCTCACTTCCCGCGCCCGGAAGATCACCGTGGCCAGGTACAGGAGGCCCGCGGTATAGGCCAGCGCGTACAGGGTGACCGCCACCACGAAGCCCTCGGGCAGCGGCAGGTTGTGGACCGCTTCGGTGCGCGCGTTGAGCAGTTCAAGATTGGGCAGAATGTAGTAGGCGCCGGTGGCGACCAGTCGCGGCACGGTGCCGCCAAAGCGTTCCGCGAATGCCAGCAGGTCGCCGGCGGTGTGGCCCGCCACCACGCAGGCGATGGTGAAGAATGACCCCAGCAACGGCGAACTGAACGACGAGAACAGCGTCAGCAGTGCCGTGACCAGCGCGCCCTCCAGCAACGTCAGGTAGACGGCGATGGCGAGGGTGCTGGTGATCCGGGTACCGCTCAGCACCACCACCAGCATGTGCACGGCCGCCATCAATACGATGACCGCCGACACGGTGGCCACGGTGCCGGCGTACTTGCCCAGCATGAACTCCACGCGCGAAATCGGCTTGGCCAGCAGCGCGCGCAGAATGCCCCGCTCCTTCTCCATGTGGAACGAGCCCGCACCCAGCAGGACGATGAGCACCACGGCAAAAATCGAGACCGCGGCCAGCCCGATGTCGATGACGATCTTCTGCTGCGCACCCACCGCCAGCGGCGAGAGCACGTACGAGGAGCCCATCAGCAGCACCCCGAACAGGATCACCACGAGCAGGATGCGCTCCTGCAGGTAATTGCGCAGGGTAAAGCGGGCGAGCGTCAAAATGGGTGTCATGGTTACCTGCGCGTCAGTACGGGTTCAGAGTCTCGTTTCGCCGGGTCCGGCGCGGCCGGGGAGAACTCGCGCACGGCGTCGACGAAGACGTCTTCGAGCCGCGTGCGCAACGGTTTCACTTCCACCACGTGTCCCTCGGCAGCGTACACGTCGGCCACCAGGTCCTTGAGGCGCGTCTCGTCGCAGCGCACGATGGTCACGGTTTCGCCCGCGAACACCTCGCGCGCGCCGTAGTCGCGCGCCTGCAGGCGCCGGCGGTCCACACCGGAGAAGGTCACCTCGACCTGCGCGTTCTGGTCGGCGTACACCTCGCGCAGGTCGAGTACGCGGGCGATGCGCCCGCCGCTGAGAATTCCCACCCGGTCGCACACCGCTTCCACGTCGGGCACGATATGCGAGCTCATCATGATGGTCTTGCCCTGGCGTTTGAGATCGATCAGCAGTTCGCGCAGCTGCTTGCGCCCCACCGGGTCGAGGCCGCTGTAGGGCTCGTCCAGCAGCAGCAGCTCGGGGTCGTTCATGAGCGCGGTGGCGATGCCCAGGCGCTGCTTCATGCCCTTGGAGTAGTGGCGGATCTTGACGGAACGCTTCTCGCCCAGGCCCACCAGCTCGATGAGCTCGTCGGCCCGGCGGCGCACTACCGCGCGCGGCAGGCGGAACAGGCGCCCCACCAGCAGCAGCATCTCGGGGCCGGTGATCTGCGGGTACAGGCCGACCTCTTCGCCCAGGTAGCCCATGCGGGCGCGGGTGCGCTCGCTGGCGCCGTCCTGGCCGAAGATGGTGACCGAGCCCGCGTCGGGGCGGATGAGGCCCAGGATGGCCTTCATGGTGGTCGACTTCCCGGCGCCGTTGTGACCCAGGAAGCCGAACACCTCCCCCTGCTCGAGGGAGAGGTCCACGCCCTGCAGGACGGGGGTGCGCACACCCCAGAACCCCTGGCGGAACGACTTGCGTATGCCGTGCAATTCGAGAATAACCATGGCTGATTTCCGGGCGGCGGGGCCGCCCGGCAGGGGAAAATGCAGATTCCGTGCCGATTCTTACGGGACAAAAGCAAGCGGGGCGGGACCTCTCGGCCCCGCCCCGTACGAGCACTACACTCTGGCGTTCGGCTTACTGGCCGCTCGTCAGCGTGATGATGGTCGTCGCGCCGTCCTTGCCCACGGCGTCGATGATGTACCCGTCCCAGGTACCGTCACCGTCGGGATCCTGCGGCTGGTAGCCGACGAGCCCGGCGCCGGCGGCAGCGCCGTCGACCGGCGAATCCTGCAGACGCGAGAACGGGTTGGTCAGAAGGGCACCCGCCGGAAGCAGGTCCGTCATGACGTCGCCGTTCGCGAGGGCGTCGCCGCCCACGCTGCCGGCATACACGCCGTCGTTCTGCACCGAGAAGTCCTCGGCAGCCAACTGCGTGGTGTGCGCATTCGACTTGGTCGAGGCCTCTTTGGCGCGAGACTGCATGTTAATGAAGTTCGGAATCGCGATGGCCGCGAGAATACCGATGATCACAACTACGATCATCAGCTCGATGAGAGTGAAACCCTTGTTACGCATCGGACAACCTCCTATTTAGCTGTTGTGCGTATGGATGTTTATCCATCCGGACCGACTAACGGTCCTGCCGTGTGTAAAGGCAAGCCGCATGCCAAATCAACTTGCCGATATCTTCCCTGTATCCAGTTGTTCCCTCGTGTGTTGCCGTGTCGCCCGGGCTTCCTCGTCCCCAGGGCCGCGCCGGCCGCCGGGGCCGGCTTTGCGGCCGTGTCGCAAAGTGCAGTTTGCCGGGAATCGCTAATCCGCGTCGATCAGCACCTTCTCCATTTCCTTGTCGAGCCCGTAGCGCTGGATCTTGCGGTACAGCGTGGAGGCGTTTATCCCAAGGATCTGGCTGGCCTTCTTCTTCTGCCAGTTGGTGTCGTTGAGAACTTTAATGAGGTACTCCTTCTCCAGCTCGTCCAGGGTGACCTGGGCCCGCTCGGTGATCAGCGAGTGCGAGTTGGGCTCGCGCTGGCAGATCTTCTCCGGGAGCGAGCCCGGCGTGATCTGGTCGCTCTCCTCCAGGATCAGCGCCCGCTCCACCACGTTCTCCAGCTCGCGCACGTTGCCGGGCCAGTCGTACACCACCAGGATCTCCATGGCCTCGCGGGTGATGCCCTTCTGGCGCGACTCGGGCAGGTCCTCGTTGTACTTCTTGAGGAAGTGCTGGACGATGAGCGGGATGTCGTCGCGGCGCTTGCGCAGCGGCGGCAGCTGCACCGGGATGACGTTGAGCCGGTAGTAGAGGTCGGCGCGGAAGCGCTCCTGCTTGATGGCCTTCTCCAGGTCGGCGTTGGTGGCGGCCACCAGGCGCACGTCCACCTTGATGGGGTTGGTGCCGCCCACCGGGATCACCTCGCGCTCCTGCAAGACACGCAGTAACTTGACTTGAATGGTGGGCGAGGTCTCGCCGATCTCATCCAGGAAGAACGTCCCGCCCTGCGCCACCTTGAACAGGCCTTCCTTGTCCTTGATGGCGCCGGTGAAGGAGCCCTTCACGTGACCGAACAGCTCGCTCTCCAGCAGGCTCTCGGGAAGCGCGCCGCAGTTGATGCTCACGAAGGGACCATTGGCGCGCGACGATCTAAAATGAATGGCGCGCGCGATCAGTTCCTTGCCGGTTCCGCTCTCACCATAGATGAGGATGGTGGACTCCGTGTCGGCCACCTTGTCCACCAGACCGAACACCTTCTGCATCTCCTCGCTCTTGCCGATGATGGTGCGCAGATCGGCGGTGCGCTTGAGCTGCTTCTTGAGCATGACGTTCTCGGTACGCACCTTCCTCATGTCCAGCGCGTTGCGCACCACCATCTTGATCTCTTCGTTCTTGGCGTGCTTGATCAGGTAGTGAAACGCCCCCTGGTTCACCGCCTCGATGGCCGTCTTCTGCGAGGCGTACGCCGTCATGATCACCACCGGCATGGTGGGGTCGATGCGCTTGATCTCACGCAGCACCTCCATGCCGTCCATGCCCGCCATCTTGATATCCGTGAGAACGACGTCGAAACGGCTTCCGTTCACTTCTTCGATCGCCTTCTTGCCCGTACTCACCGTCGTGATGTCGTAGCCCTCCTTGCGGAGCATGATCGAAAGGAACTGGCACATGCTCTTCTCGTCGTCCACCACCAGAATGCGTTCTCCAGCCATGCTGACTTCCTTTTCTTGTCGGGCCATATCCTACTCCACGGTCGCGACGGCAACATCGTCGTCGACCCTAGCTTGCACCGGCGTCCCCACCGGCAGTGTGATCGTGAACACCGCACCCCCGCCCACACGATTCCGGAACCCAATCGTTCCTCCGTGCGCGGAAACAATTTTGTTGGCAATAGCCAGTCCCAGCCCGGTGCCACCCTCCTTGGTGGTGAAGAACGGCTCGAAGAACCGCTCCACCCCCTCCAGATCGATACCGCGCCCGCTGTCGCGAAACTCCACCTGGATGGCCTCCCCGCCCTGCGGAGTCGCCACCACTTCCAGCGTCCCGCCGCCCACCATTGCCTCGCAGGCGTTGATGGAGAGATTCATGAACACCTGGCGCAGCTGCTCGTCGTCCATGTAGACGGTGGGCAGGTTGTCCGCGCACTCCAGCCGCACCGCGATGCCGTTGCTCTTCTCGGCGTTCTTCTTGAGCAGCACCATCGTCTCCGACAGGCTCTTGTCCACGCGCGACGGGAAACGCCGTGGCGTGCGCAGGCGCGCAAACTCGAGAAAGTCGGAGATGATCCGGTCCAGCCGGTCCGACTCGCGCATGATCAGTTCCATCAGGCGCTTGTTTTCTCCGTCCAGCTCCAGCTCCTGGTAGAGCATCTCGATGGAGCCGGAGATCGAGGCCAGCGGGTTGCGCAGCTCGTGCGCAATTCCCGCCGAGAGTTCTCCAATGGCGGCCAGGCGGTCGGCCTTGCGCACCCGCTCGCGCATCTCGTGCACCTCGGTGAGGTCCTGGAACACGGCGATGATGCCCCGGCGGTTGCCGTCCGCATCGTGCAGGTGCGAGATGCTGATGCCCAGCGGCCGGTCGCGGCCACCGCGCGTGTGCGTGGCGATCTCCTGGCGGCGTTTGCCGTGCTCCGACTCCAGCGACAGTTCCAGCTCGTGCGCCAGGTCGGGGGCCCGCACCGTCAGTGCCTCGTGGATGCCCCGGTTCTCAACCCCGCTCTTTGCCAGTTCCAGAATCTGCTCTGCGGCCGCGTTCATGGTGACCACCCGGCCGTCGGTGTCCACCACCAGCACACCGCTGCTCATGTTCTCGAGAATGTAGTTGGTGTCGACCCGCAGTTGCTCGAGCGCCGATTGTGCGTGTTGCAGCGCCCGTCCCTTCAGTTTGATTCGATCCGCCAGGTAGCCGCCGACGGTTCCCACCAGAAAGAACATCGACACGTGCATGTAGGCGTCGATGAGCCCGCTGGTCACGGTGCGTGGCAGCCCCTCGCCCCCGGGCGGCCGCAGGATCCCCTGCGCCTCCAGCAACTGGAATCCGACGAAGCACAGGGACGACAGCAGCGCGGTGGTCAGCCCGCCCGGCATGGCCAGCAGGAACGCACCCGCTGCAATCGCCAGGCAGTAGACGGTGGTGAACTGCCCGTCCACGCCCCCGCCGTAGTGCATGATGCCGGCGGAGAGCGCGATGTCCGCCACCACCACCCCCCACGCAATGCGCCGTCTCGACACCCCCGCGCGGTCCAGCCCCAGGGCGGCCGCGCCCACCACCATGCTCGCCCCCAGCAGGCCGTAGAGCGGGCCCACCGCGAAGGCGTCGCTGGTCAGCTCGACGATCGTCACCCCGGCGCCCACCACCAGTGCGGCGATGATGGCGCGCAGGACGAGGAACCGGTCGAAGTCGCGTCGCTCGACGGCGGTCGCGGATTCCTGGGTCGCCACCAGTTCCTCCCGGCCCCGTGCCTAGTCGCCGCCGACCAGGGTCACGAGCTTGAACATCGGCAGGTACATGGCGATGAGCATGCCGCCCACCAGTGTGCCCATCACGACAATCATGACCGGCTCGATGATCGCTGTCAGCGAGTCCACCGCCGTATCCACCTCGTCGTCGTAGAAGTTGGCGATCTTGTCCAGCATCTCGTCGAGGGCACCGGTCTGTTCGCCCACCGAGATCATCTGCGTCACCATGGGCGGGAACACACCGCACGCCTTCAACGGCTCGGCGATGGTGTTGCCCTGGCTGATGCTCTCGCGGGTCGACATGACCGCCAGCTCCACCACCCGGTTTCCCGAGGTGCGGGCGGTGATCTCCAGGCCGGACAGAATCGGCACACCGGACGAAATCAGCGTGCCCAGCGTGCGCGTGAAGCGCGCCACCGAGCCCTTGCGGATGACCATGCCCAGCACCGGAATCTTCAGCAGCAGTTTGTCGATGACCAGACGGCCCTGCGAAGTCTTGTAGTAGCGCTGCAACCCCACCACGATGCCGATGATGGCGGCCAGCAACGCCCACCAGAAGGCGCGCAGGAAGTCGCTGATGCCGATGACGATGCGCGTCGGCAACGGCAGGTCGCCGCCGAAGTCGGTGAACATCTTGGCAAAGGTGGGAATGATGAAGATGAGCATGAACGCCGTGGCGCCCAGCGCAACCACACCCACCACGCTGGGGTAGGTAAGCGCGCTCTTCACCTTGCGCTGCAGGGCGTCGAGCTTCTCCAGGAAGGTGGCAAGGCGCACCAGAATCACGTCCAGAATACCGCCCGCTTCACCCGCCTCCACCATGTTGACGAACAGGTTCGAGAAGATCTTGGGATGACGCGCGAGGCCCTCGGCCAGGGTGGAACCACCCTCCACGTCACTCATGACCTTGGCCACCGCCTCGCGCAGCGGAACCTTCTCGGTCTGCTGGGCCAGAATATCCAGGCACTGCACCATGGGCAGACCCGCGTTGATCATCGTGGCGAACTGGCGCGTAAACACGCCGATGTCCTTCACACTCACCCGCGTGCTGCCGGGCAGGTTGATCTTCAGTGCACCGCCGCCCTTTTCGCGCACCGATGTGATGATGATCTTCCGCTTGCGCAGATAGCTGACCAGATCATCCTTGCTCTCCGTGGCGTATTCGCCGGAGAGCAACTCTCCGCTCGGGCTTCTGCCCTTCCATGTATAGGTCGTGGCCATCGTCGGGACCCCCTTTTAACGCACGCCCACGGGGCCGCCCACCATCTGGGTCAGCTCCTGCGGGTCGCTGCTGCGCCGCAGCGCCTCTTCCATGTCGATTTCTTTGCCCATAACCGCATTGAAAAGTGCCTGGTTCATCGTCTGCATGCCGTGCTTCTGTCCGGCCTGCATGAGACCGTAGATCTGGTGCACCTTGTCGTCGCGAATGACCGCGCGAATGGCCGGCGTGCACACCATGACCTCGGTCACCAGCACGCGGCCCTTTCCGCGCATACGCGGCACCAGCTGCTGGGCCAGCACCCCCTCCAGCACGAACGCCAGCTGCGCACGCACCTGGTTCTGCTGCGAGGGCGGGAACGTATCCACGATGCGGTTGATCGACTCGAAGGTCGAATTGGTATGCAGCGTGGCGAGGGTAAGGTGTCCGGTCTCCGCAATGGTGAGCGCCGCCTGCATGGTCTCCTGGTCGCGCATCTCACCGATGAGGATGACGTCCGGGTCCTGCCGCAGGACGTGCTTGAGGGCGTTGCCGAATGACTCGGTGTCCGCCTTGACCTCGCGCTGGTTGACGATGCACTTCTTGTGCTGGTGGATGTACTCCACCGGATCCTCGATGGTAACGATGTGGGCCGGGCGCTCGGTATTCACCTTGTCGATGATGCTCGCCAGCGTGGTCGATTTGCCGCTGCCGGTGGGCCCGGTGACCAGAATCAGACCCTGCTGCTTCTTGGACAGCTTCTCCATCACGGTGGGCAGCCCGAGGTCGCGGAAGGTGCGGATCTCGTAGGGGATCTGGCGGATGGCGAGCCCCACGCAGCCGCGCTGCAGGTAGGCGTTGCCGCGGAAGCGGCTCATGCCCTTGACGCCGAAGGAGAAGTCCAGCTCCTTGGCCGCCTCGAAGCGCTTCTGCTGTTCCTCGTTCAGCACGCTGTAGGCAAGCGACTGCACCTGTTCCGGCGACAGTGGTTCGCGGTCGGTCGGCCTGACGTTGCCGTCAACGCGAATCATCGGCGGCAGTCCGGCCGTCAGGTGGAGGTCGGACGCACCCGCCTCGATCATCTCTTGCAGCAAATCACGAAGGTTGATCATGTGTATATTCTCCTGCCGCCTTGTTTCTAACCCTTGGCAGTCTCGCGCAGCACTTCTTCGAGAGACGTGTGCCCCAGCTTGAACTTCTCGATGCCATCCAGTCGCAGTGTCAGCATGCCTTCATTCATCGCGTGATTCTTGATGTCCGCGTTCGACGCGCGGTCGATGATCATCTCGCGCAGCGAAGAGCTGATCTCCATGACTTCATACAGACCCACACGTCCCTTGTAGCCGGTGTCGTTGCACACCGGGCACCCCTTGGGCTCGCAGATGCGCAGCTCGTCCGGGTTCTCCAGTATGCCGAGCTCCTTGAGCACCTCGGCGTGCAGGGTGGTGGGTACCTTGCACTTCTCGCACAGGCGCCGCACCAGACGCTGGGCGATGATGAGCAGCACTGAGCTGGAGACCAGGAACGGTTCGATGCCCATGTCCACGAGTCGGTTGATGGAACTGGCCGCGTCGTTGGTGTGCAGCGTGCTCAATACCAGGTGACCGGTCAGAGCGGCCTTGACCGCAATCGAGGCCGTATCCAGGTCTCGAATCTCACCGACCATGATGATGTTGGGGTCCTGCCGGAGGAATGCGCGCAGCGCGGTGGCGAAGGTGAAACCGATGTCCTCGTGCACGTTCACCTGGTTGATGCCGGGGATGTTGTACTCCACCGGATCCTCCGCCGTCATGATGTTGGAGTGGACCTTGTTGATCTTCTGCAGCGCGCTGTACAGCGTGGTCGACTTACCGGAACCGGTGGGCCCGGTTACCAGCACCATGCCGTAGGGGCTCTCGATGGCGTTGAGGAACCGCCCCAGCGCCGAGGGCGCGAAACCCAGCTTGGCCAGGTCGATCTGCAGGTTGCTCTGGTCGAGAATACGCATCACGACCTTCTCGCCGAAAATCGTGGGCAGCGTGCTGACACGCAGGTCGATGGGCTTGCCGTGCATGCGGATCTTGATGCGGCCGTCCTGGGGGACGCGCCGCTCGGCGATGTCCAGCTCCGCCATGATCTTCAGGCGCGAGGTAATGGCGTTCTTCATCTTGAAGGGGGGCGACATCATCTCGTGCAGCATGCCGTCTATGCGGAAGCGCACCCGCAGCGACTTCTCATACGGTTCGATATGAATATCGGAAGCGCCCCGCCCCACCGCGTCGGATATGAGGCTGTTGACCAGCTTGACCACCGGCGCGTCGACGGCGGCCGCGACCGCGCCCGCCTCCGCCTCCTCCGACTCCTCCACGATCTCGAAGTCGTCCTCGATCTCGCCCATGATGGTGGCGAGCGAGTCGGCCGAGTCGTAGAGGCGGTCGATGGTGCGCTTGATGGCCGTCTCGGTGGCCACCACGGGGCGGACGTCGAAGCCGGTGATGAACTTGATGTCGTCGATGGCGAAGATGTTGTCCGGGTTCGCCATCGCCACGGTGAGGGTGCGGCCCTCGCGCTTGAGCGGCACCACCTGGAACTTGGTGGCCACGTCGGCGGGGATCAGGTCGACGGCGCTGCCGTCAATGGACGCGGAGTCCAGGTCTACGGCGGGGACGTTGTAGACCTGGCCCATGAACTCGGCGAACGCCATCTCGGAGATGGCGCCGGTCTTGACCAGGTTGTAGGAGAGGGTTCCGCCATCGGATTGCTGTGACTCGAGGGCGCGCGCGAGCTGATCCTGGCTGATGAGCGAAGATTCCAGGAGCTTCTGGGCGATGCGGTCTCTCAATGGAATAGCCTCCGACGCGTTGTACGTTCCCCGGCCCGGCTGGCAAGCGGGTGACGACCTGGCGAATAACTGCTCGGTGCGCGTGCCATTCCGCAATTCCCGTGCCACGGGGCACGGGGGACGTCCCCACGGTGGGGGCACGCTGGGAAACCGGAGCCCCTTCCACGGAACAATCGAACGGCACACGCACGGCGCGTTCCGCATTCGGGTTGCAAAATGAGAACCAATGCGAGGCAGGAAGGCGCGAACGCCGCGCCGCTGGCCTAGCGGCGCCGCGAGGCGGCTTCGAGGCGCCGGACCGTCACCGGTCCCACGCCGCTCACCCGGTCGACTTCCGTCCAGGAGGTGAACGGACCCCGGGCAGCGCGCTCGCCGACGATGCGCCCGGCAAGTACCGGTCCGATACCGGGCAGGAGTGCGAGAGATTCTGCGGGAGCGGTGGAGAGAAAGTGCAGCGGATCGTCGTGATACGCGGCGGGATACGGCAGGGACGGGCGCGCGGCGGGGCGGCGCTGGCTTTCGGCGGTGGATGGTTGCTGCGCGGATGGCTGCGCGACGCGGGCCGCCGGCACCCGCTGGTCGTCCACCCAGCGCACGATGTGGTCTCCACCCAGCAGAATCACGAGGAGCCCCGCCCCCACCACCCGTCGCATGTCACCCCGCCGTCAAATTAGTTGAAGAGCGTCCATTCGATACCGTACACGAACGTGGCGGGCGTCATCAAGTAGCCCTGGTAGGTCTGGTAGGCCTCGTCGAGTACATTGATATAGCGTAGATAGAAGTGTGCGTCGACGAGGCGCGCGTGCAGCGTGAGATTCAGTACGTCGTAGGCCGCCAGCGCACGGCCGTCGTAGTCTTCGCGCGAGCCCATGTGGGTGTATTCGGCGCCCACGTAGAGCGCGCTGGTGGCGTTGAACATCTCCCCGCCGATCAGCAGCGACGCGTTGACCTGCACGTCCGGGACACTCGCGAACGCCTGCTCACGGTCGCCCGTGGTGAACAGCACCGCGCCCTCCCCGAGCGCGCGCAGCGGTCCGGTCTGGAACTCGCTGCGGAACCGCTCCTCGGCGAACCACATCGACTGCGTTCCCTCGCCATTGGTGGCCACGCGCCACGTCGTGCCCCCCACGTCGCGCGGGAGGAATGCAATGGTGCGTTCGGCGCTCATCCACGACGCGCGCAGGTTGTTTACGAACCAGTGGCTGCGCTGCTCCCAGTCCGCGCGCACTTCCAGCGCGTGCTCGGGGTTCACCCCGTTGTCACCGGCCAGGGTGAAGCCCCCGGAGTCGTGGGCGGGCAGGTAGCGCTCGGCCAGGGTGGGAACGCGGCTGCTGCGGCCCGCCTGCGCCGATAGAATGTGGCGCGGGCCCGTGCGGCGCACGCCCGCCAGCAGACCCCACGCAACGTCGCTCGCCTCGTCCCCCACCGCGGAGCCGCTGGCGAACAGCTCGGCCGTATCCCCGATGCGACTGCGCGCCGAGAGCACCGCCCTCCCGCCCACCAGGCGGGCGGCGTACACGCCACCGACCTCCTGGGAGAACGACGTCTCCTCCGCGGTGACGCGCACGCGCACCTCGCGCGCATCGCCACCCAAGCTCGTTTCAACCGCCACGCCCGAGGTCTCGTTGACCGTCTCCGAGTCGGGCGCCGACGCGTTGAAACCGCGGCCGTACACGGTGAGGCGGGTGTCGCCCGCGGCGGCATCCAGCCACGCGAGGTGACCCGAGCGCGCTCCCTCCGCGGTCACCGAGACCAGGTCGCCGCTGGTGTTGCTCTCGTATTGCCGGAAGCCGAAGGTGAAGGTGCCGCGGTCGTCCGGCGCACCGCGCAGGACGATGGAGCTGTTGCGTGAGCGCGCCTTGCCGTAGTCGGGGGGCGCACCCAGGGCGCCGCTGGCGTCGAAGCCGTAGCCATCGTCGAGCACCTCATCGTAGGACAGATCCAGCCCCACCTTTCCCTCTTCCGACCCGAACTGTACGCGCCGCTGGCGCAGGTCGTTGGTTCCCTTGGACAGTTCGACGTAGGTGGTGGGGCGCGAAGTCGCGGGCGGCGCGGTCACCAGCGCGAGATTCCCCTCGATCCAGGTCGGCGACCATGCGGCGTTGTCCATATCCAGGCGCCCGAGACCGCTGGTAGCCACATCCACCCACGGCGCCAGCCCGTTCTGAGGGTCGTTGAACGAAATTCCGTTGATGGACAGGGCGGCGCGGCCGCGCCCGATCCCCCAGCGCGAGTATCCGGTGACGAAACCGATGGGGCCGGGGCGCACCAGCACACCGCCGGGCGCGAACTCCAGGTAGTTGTCCAGCGAGAACGCGTGTGCGCGCAGATAATCCGCGCGGGAGACGGACTCGAACGCGCCGCCGGAACGGGTCGGGGTCCAGGCGCCCAGCGAATCGGGAAAGGCAACCGGCGGCTGCTGCGCCGCCGCGGGGCACGCCCCGGACGCCGCCAGCACCACCAGCGCGCACACGCAACGCGCGCGTGCCGTCACGGCCGCGCCGCCAGTTCGCGCCGGTACGGCGCCAGCACGCGCAGCGTGCCCGGCACGAACAGAAACACCGCCGTGTTCCACGCCACCTGCACCGCGCCGAACGCGATCCCACCCCACACGTAGACCCACACACTCACCCCGCTGGAAAAGACGAAGAACGTCACCGCGTTTATCACCAGTTGATAGAAGAGCGCGAGTGCCGCACCGGTGGCGGCCGCGAGCACCGACGCCAGCCCGCGGCGGCGCATCCGCGCCAGCACCGGACCCAGCATTCCCCCCACCAGCCCGACCACCGCATAGCACACGAACTGCGCCACCCACACCGGCGGCGCCACCGCCCCCATGACGTTGAGCAGCGAGTGCGCGCCCATGCCGGCCGCCCCCACCAACGCACCCAGCGCGGGGCCGAGCAGATAACCGGCGACGAACACGAGTACCGTCACGAGTTCGACGTTGGGGACGCCCGCGAGCGCCTGCCCGGCCACGAAGACCAGGGCCGTCAGCAGGGCGGAAAGAAGTGCAGCGCGCGTACGCTTCATCGCGGGTCGGTACGCGGGGCCGCGTTCCGTAGTGCGATGCTATCGGTCGGGGGGGAGAGCGTCAAGAACGGCCTGGAGCCACCCGCGGGCGGGCGTCAGGACTTGTGGGCGAGCCTTGCCACTTTCTCGGCGACATCGCGGAAGGTCACGTCGACCACGTACACGTCTTCGAACTGCGCGCGGGCGGACTCGAGGTCGCCCACCATCTCGTAGGCGAGGCCGAGGTTGTACTTCATGCCCAGCGACTCCTCGCTTTCGTCGCCGATGATCGAGAGCCCCTTGCTGAGCTGCTTGATCGCCAGCTGCGGCAGGTTCTGGCGCACGAAGCACAGGCCGATCATCTCCAGGCACTTCACCTGGAACTGCGGCGACTTGGATGCGGCCTGGTACTCGCGAATCGCCTCCGACAGCAGGTCCATCTCCATGTACGCCATTCCCAGGTCGTAGTGACTGCGGTAGTCGGCTTCACCCTGCCCGCCGTCCATGTCGTTGTCGATCAGCGCCGATATCTGGGTGTGGTCACCGGACGCCGGACGCGAGCTGGGCGGAGCGGGCGCCGGCTTCGCCGCCGGCGGAGCGGGTGCCGGTTTGGCCGCTGGCGGTTGCGGCGCGGGCTTCGCCGCCGGCGGAGCGGGTGCCGGTTTGGCCGCTGGCGGTTGCGGCGCGGGTTTCGCCGCCGGCGGCGGCGCGGGCTGTGCGGGCGCCGGCCTCGGCATGGTATCCGTGGCCGCTGTGGCGGACGGCGGGGCGTCGTGAGACCCCGGCGCCGATGCAGCGGCCTTCTGCTGCGCCGCGGGCGCTTCGGCACGCGCCTGCGCGGCAACGGGCTCCTGATCGGGCGCGGCCGGTTCGGCCGCCGGCGTCGCCCCGGCCGCGTTCGGCGCGGGTTCGCTGGCCGCGGCTTGCTGCGTGTGCCGCGCCGGTTTGGCGCCTTTCTTGTTCTCCTGCTTTTCCTTTTCCTTCTTGTCGCGCGGCTGCGGCGAGGTCCCCCCCACGCCGCGCGCGAGCCGCAGCAGGTAGAGTTCCTTCTCCGAGGGTCCGTCGGACGGCGGCGCCGCGGGGGGCGCGGCCTCTTTCGGCGGCCCGGCCGGTGCGGCAGGCGGCGCCTTCGCCACCGGCGCATCCCCGGGCGGCGCACTGGCAGGCGCCGCGTCGGCGGCGCGTGGCGTGAACTGCGGCGTGGATTCGATCTCGATGCGCTCGCCCGCGCTGTGGCTCTTGGTCCAGATGTTCTGCTCGGTAACGACGGTGCGGTTCGGATCCGGGGCGGCGCCGGCACCCGTAGGCATGGCGATGCGCGCGCCCAGTCCCAGCTTCTCGATGGACCCGCGCACCTGCTCCAGCAGTTCCGCGTTGCCGTTGCGCTGCACGAGGCCATGCAGCTTGATCAGGATCTCGCCCGCGTCCTCGTCGAGCTGGAACGAGAGCAGGCACTGCGAGAGGCGCTGCAGAACGGGCACCGACTCCGGCGCGGCCTCGCCGATCTCGCGGGCAATGGTCTTGAAGGCGGACGCTTCGATGGAACTGCCGGCGACCTTGTCGAGGAAGCTGGTGTAGTACGACTCGGCCTCGCGCGTGAGCCCCTGCTTCATGCGCACGTTGCCGAGCAGTGTCAGAACTTCCGTGCGTGCGGGGAGCACGCGCATGACTTTCTTGGCCACCGCCACCGCGTTGTTGTAGAGCCCAACGCGTGTGTACTCGTCGATGGCCCGGACGAAGCAGTCATAGGCTTCGGCCTTGGCGCTGGTCTTGAGGTAGATGTCTGCGAGTTCGTTGTGGACGTTCGGATTGGACTGGTCCATTTCGACCAGGCGCTTGTACTCACGGATCGCGCCCTGCCAGTCCTGCTGGCGGACGAGATCCAGAGCCTTCTTGCGGACGGTGGTTGCCTTGCTCACGACGCTCCCTGCCTCGTCACTCCGCCACGCCGCGCGCGTCGCCGTTCCACGGCGCGCCCGCGACGAAAACCTGTGCAACCGGATTCACGCCGAAATGATTCGGCACCTCACGGTAATCCGTACAGTTCAACAGCAGGAAGTCCGCCCGCTTGCCGGCTTCGAGACTGCCCACTTGGCCCTCGCGACCCAGCACGAATGCCGGGTTGTAGGTGGACATGGAGATGGCCTCCGCGGGCGAGAGCCGCATGTGCGAGCAGGCGATGGACGTCATCATCGGCATCGATTCGCTCGTCGAACTTCCCGGGTTGAAATCGCTGGCGATGGCCAGTCGCATGCCGGCCTCGACCATGCGCCGCGCGGGTGCAAAGGACAGCGACGGCAGCCCGAAACTGGTCCCGGGCAACAGGACGCCGAACACTCCCGCACTGACCATGCGCGATATCCCTCGTTCACTGATCTTCTTCAGGTGGTCGGCCGAGACCGCGCCGATGGCCGCGGCGAGTTCCGCGGCGCCCATATCGGTCAACTCATCGGCGTGCAGCCTGGCCTTGAGTCCAGCCCGCTGCCCGGACCGCAAGATTCGTTCCGTTTCCTCCAGGGTGAAGACCCCCGTCTCACAGAACACATCGTTGAATTCGGCGAGGTTAGCGGCGGCGACGGCCGGGATCATCTCGTCCACGACGGCCGCCACATAGGCCGCCCGGCTGCGGGCGTGTTCCCGGGGGATGGCGTGGGCGCCGAGAAAGGTGGCCACCACGGTGATCGGGAAGGACTCCGCGAGCTTCCGGATGACGCGCAGCTGCTTCATCTCATTGTCGAAGTCGAGGCCGTAACCACTTTTTATTTCTATTGTTGTGGTTCCGTACGCAATGCAACCGGCAAGCCTTTCCCGGCTGATCCGTTCCAGCTCGGGCTCCGGCGTGGCGCGGATGTGCTCGACGCTTTTTGCGATGCCGCCGCCGCGGGCGGCAATCTCCTCGTACGGGGTGCCGGCCACGCGCCACGCATACTCATCCAGCCGGTAGCGGGCGAAGACTGTGTGCGTGTGACAGTCCACGAACCCGGGCATGACCACCCGGCCCCCGGCGGAAATCTGCCGGCAGTCCGGTCGGGGATCGACCGCGCCAAGAACCGCATCACGGCTGCCGGACGCCACGATCCGTCCGCCGCAGGCCGCGAGTGCGCCGTCGCTCACGATGGCAAGCTCGCCCAGCGCCGGCCCCACCCGCGGGCCGCCCGCCGGGTGGGCCAGGGTGAGGAGCTGCGAGGCGTCGGTGAGAATGAGATCGGCGGCCGGGCGGGCGGACATCCGTCAGTCCTTCCTCAGCATGGGGATGTCGACACCGTCGCGGCGCGCCGCGTCGATGGCCATCGGATAGCCCGCATCGGCGTGGCGCGCGATTCCCATCCCCGGATCCCCGGTGAGACAGCGCACCGCCTTCGCCCCCGCCTCGGGCGTGCCGTCCACCACCACCGCCAAGCCGGAGTGGATCGACAATCCCATGCCCACTCCCCCGCCATGGTGCACCGACACCCAGGCGGCCCCGTTCACCGCGTTGAGCAGCGCGTCGAGGATGGGCCAGTCGGCCACCGCGTCGCTGCCATCGCGCATGGCCTCGGTCTCGCGGTACGGGCTTGCCACCGAACCGCTGTCGAGGTGATCGCGGCCGATCACCACCGGCGCGGAGACGGTTCTCTTTGCGATGAGGTCGTTCAGGCGCTCGCCGAAGCGCGCGCGCTCACCGTACTTGAGCCAGCAGATGCGCGCCGGCAGCCCCTGGAACGCCACGCGCTCCCGCGCCAGCGCAATCCAGCGCGACAACGCGGGCTTGTCGGGAAACAGCTCCAGGATGAGGTCGTCGGTGGCCGCGATGTCACGTGGATCGCCGGAGAGCGCGATCCAGCGGAAGGGCCCGTAGCCCTCGCAGAACAACGGCCGGATGTAGGCGGGCACGAAACCGGGGAACGCGAACGCGTCCCCGTACCCCGCGGCCGCCGCCTGGCCGCGGATGTTGTTGCCGTAGTCGAACACGCGCGCACCCGCGCGCTGGAAGCCCACCATCGCGGTGACGTGCGCCACCATGGATTGCATGGCGCGCTCCACGTACGCCTTCGGATCGCGCGCGCGCAGCTCGGCCGCCGCGGCGACGTCGAGTCCCACCGGCACGTAGCCGTTGAGTGGATCGTGCGCCGAGGTCTGGTCGGTGACCACGTCGATCTCCACCCCGCGGCGCAGCAGCTCCGGAAACACCTCGGCCGCGTTTCCCACCAGTCCGATGGAGAGCGCGCGTCCGGCGCGTTTGGCGTCCATGGCGCGCGCGACCGCGTCGTCGATATCGTCGACCATCACATCCACGTAGCGCGTCTCCAGGCGCTTCGCGATGCGCGAGGGGTCCACCTCCACCGCGATCACCACGCCCTCGTTCATGGTCACCGCAAGCGGCTGCGCGCCACCCATGCCACCCAGGCCGCCGGTGAGCACCAGCCGGTTCTTGAGCGACGCGCCGAACTCGATCTGCGCACAGGCCGCGAACGTCTCGTAGGTTCCCTGCAGGATCCCCTGCGTGCCGATGTACATCCAGCTGCCGGCGGTCATCTGGCCGTACATCATGAGTCCCTTGCCCTCGAGTTCCCAGAAGTGCTCCCAGGTGGCCCACTGCGGCACCAGCAGCGAGTTGGCGATGAGCACGCGCGGCGCACCGGGGTGGCTGGGAAACACCGCCACCGGCTTGCCGGACTGCACCAGCAAGGTCTGGTCGTCGCCCAGGCCGCGCAACGCGGCGACGATGGCGTGAAAGCAGTCCCAGTTGCGCGCCGCCTTCCCGCGCCCGCCGTACACCACCAGGTTCTTCGGGTCCTCGGCCACCTCGTTGTCGAGGTTGTTGCACAACATGCGCAGCGCCGCTTCCTGCGCCCAGCCGCGGCAGGAACGCTGACTCCCGCGCGGTGCGCGGATCGCACCGGGTGTGAAATCCATGCTGCCTCCCATGTCTAGTCGTCGCCGCGCAGCAACTGGCCCGCCGCTGCTTCCACCGCGTTCACGATGTCCCCGTCCGCCGACCGCTTCTCCAGCGACGCGATGTGCCCGGTGAGCACCGAGTCCTGCTCGATGAAGGGAACGGTTTCGCGCACCGCGTCGAGCGCCGCCGCCGCGCCGCGCCCCGGCACCAGCGGCCGGTGGAAATCAAGCGCCTGCGCCCCGCACAACAGTTCCACCGCGATCACGCGGTTTACGTTGTCGAGCACACGGCTCACCTTGAGCGCGCCAATGCTGCCCATGCTCACGTGGTCTTCGAAGCCGAGCGAGGTGGGGATACTGTCCACCGACGCCGGGTGCGCGTGGATCTTGTTCTCGCTCACCAGCGCCGCCGCCAGGTACTGCGCGATCATGAACCCGGAGTTGAGCCCGGGGTGCTTGACCAGGCAGCGTGGCACGCGCTCGCCGTCCCCCTCCATCAGCTTGTCGATACGCCGCTCGGCGATGGACGCGATTTCGCAGGCGGCGATGGCGAGTCCGTCCAGCGCAAAGGCCATGTGCTCGCCGTGGAAGTTGCCCCCGGAGAGAACCTCGCCGTCGTCGGGGAATATGATGGGGTTGTCGGTGACCGCGTTGATCTCGATGGTGACCCACTGTTCGATCCAGCGGCACGTGTCCAGCACCGCACCCAGCACCTGCGGCAGGCAACGGAAGGAGTACGGATCCTGCACGCGGTCGCAGTCCTGGTGCGCGCGGATCACCTGGCTGTCCGCGTGCAGGCGCCGGAACCCGGCCGCCACGGCGATCTGCCCCGGGTGGGGCTTGAGCTCGTGCAGGCGCGCGTCGAACACACGGTCGGTCGCCTGGCAGGCCTCCAGCGACATCGCGGCCGCGGCCATCGCGGTCTTGAGCAGGTTACGGGTGCGCAGCAGTTCCCGCGCCGCCACGGCACTCATCAACTGCGTGCCGTTGATGAGCGCGAGTCCCTCCTTGGGCCGCAGGGTCAGCGGCTTCAGGCCTTCCGCAAAGAGCGCCTCGCCCGCGGGGACGCGCCTTCCGCGATACGTGACTTCGCCCTCGCCGATCACCGCCAGTGAGAGGTGCGCCAGCGGCGCGAGGTCGCCACTCGCCCCCACCGAGCCGTACGAGGGCACCACCGGGGTGATGCCGCGGTTGAAGAGGTCGAGCAGGCGCGTGACCAGCTCCACCGAAACGCCCGAGCGGCCCGCCAGCAGGGAGTTGGCGCGCAGCACGATCATCAGGCGCACGGTGTCGTCGTCCAGCGGGGGCCCCGCCGCGGCGGAATGGCTGCGCAGCAGGTTGTGCTGCAGCGTCACCGCGTCGGCCGCACTGATGCGGGTGCGCGCGAACTTGCCGAAACCGGTGTTGATGCCGTAGTGGGGCACGTCGCCGGCCGCGAGCTGGTCGCACAGGCGCGCGCAGTGGGCGACGCGCTCCATGGCGTCCGCTTCGGCGGCCACCGTGGCGGGGCCGGCGAGAAGAGCCGCAATGTCGGACAGCCGGAGGCTCCGGCCGTCGAGGGTGAGTGTGTGCATAGACCGGCCCATGCTAGCACCTTTAGAAGTTCTGCTCCAGCAACACATGTACCTTGGTGGACTGCAGGGAAATCTCGTCCGACACCGCGAAACTGAGGTCGATCCGCCCCAGGCGCGAGGCACTGCGCACGCCGAAGCCGAACCCCCTCAGTCCGCTGCCGCTCTCGGTCACCGCCCCGTCGCTCTGCGTGGACTCCTGCAGCACGTAGCCCACGTCGGCGAACAGGTACAGCCCCTCGCGCGGCGTGCGGCCCAGCCGCAGCTCGTTGCGCGCATAAGCCACGCGCCGTCCGTGGAACTGGTTCTCCTTGTAACCGCGCACGGTGCTCGCACCGCCCACGTAGAACTGTTCCGACAGCGGCACCGACGCCTCGCCGCTCTCCAGCGTGTGGAAAGCGCCCGCCAGACTGTAGTACAGCGACCAGAACGCGGGCACCATGCCCTCCACGCTGGCATCGTAGATGGACTGGTTCACGTCACCCGGCCCGCTGCTCCCCTCCCGGTAAGTGATGCTCTTGGAAGCCAGCGTGGCGGCGACGCCGACACGCGCGTATGCCGCGCGGCGCTCGCTTCCCCACAGCGCGTTGACGCCGACACTCCCGCGCAGGCGCGTCGAGCGCTGCACGCTGCCCTGGCTGAACACGTTGCGGTCGCCGAAGGCGCCGGCGGACACACCTGCCAGCGTGCCCGCCACGCGGCCGAAGCCCCGCTCCGCGGTGACGCCCAGTGACTGCCAGGTGTACAGCGTGTCCTGGCCGATCTGTTCCAGTCGCAGCCCCACGCCCGTGCGACGCCCCAGGAAGAGGCGGTCGCGGTACCTGATGCGCGTGTTGCTGCGCCCGTTGCCGTCGTTGTTCCACACCACACCGAAGTCCTTGAGCGTCCCGCCGATGTTGTTCAGCTCCAACTGCACGAGGCCGGACAGGATGCGCTCGCTGGACTGGTCGGCCTGCGCGTAGCCGAGTGCGGCCTGGAAGACGTGCGAACGGGCGGCCTCCTCCACGGTGATCACCGCATCGACACCGCGCCCGTCGCTGGCCACGCGCACGGTGGGGAATTCGACGTCGAGGAACACGCCGCTCGCCACCAGGCGCAGGTACATGTCCTCCAGCAGGCGCGCGTGGTACGGAACCCCCGGCTCCACGCCCGCGATGCGCACCGCGAGCTCGGGACGCGTCTTCTTCAGCCCCTCGACCACCACGCCGGTCACGTCGCGCGGCGTCCCCTCCACGATGTAGAAGGCGATGTCGACCGTCGCCGCCTCGCGGTCGACTCCCACGCTGTCGATCCACACCTGCGCAAACGGGAACCCCGCCGCGTCGTAACTGGCCAGCAACGCCTTGAGGTTCTTCTCCAGGCGCTCGGGCTCGAAGCGCGCGCCGCGCTCCACACCCAGGTCACGCACCACGTCCGCCACGGGGCGCGAGATGGCGCCGCGCACGCGCGCGTCACCGATGCGCGCCGCCTCCCCTTCCGCCACCACCACCACGCAGGTCGAGTCCGCGTCCCAGCTCACGTCGAGTTCCACGAACAGGTAGCCCTGGCGCAGGTATGCGTCCTGCAGCGCCCGCGCGCCCGACGCCGCCGGGAAGCCCCCGGCGCGCAGGATCGCGGCGGCGCGTTCCGGGGTGATGGCACGGGTGCCCACGACGCGCACGCGCGCCTGCTCCCCGTACGCGGGTATGTGCAGCGCCGGCAGGCACGCCAGCACGACGAGTATGCGAAGCAGGTGCCGCATCAGAAGTACGCCCTCGTCTCCAGCCGGAACTCGTGCTCGGTGACACGCCGCCCGCTGAACACCACCTCGTTGCGCCCCGAGTAGGTGGCGAAGATGCTGATGATGCGGGAGATCCGCAGGTTGGGGGTGATGCTCCATCGGTGCGCGCGCCCCTCACGGGCAAAGATGATGGGCGTTGTCACCACGTCGCCCGCATCGCGCACGCTTGCCAGCTCGTACGTCCCGAAGACGTTGATCTGCTCCGCCACGCGCCACACCAGGCGGGGATTGAGGCGCAGGGTGCTCTGTTCGGCGCCCGAGTCCGCATCGCGCGCGCGCGTCCCGCGCAGGTCGATATCGAGGGTCGCACCCGGAGCCACCAAGATCCCCACGCCGGCCAGCCCCGACCAGGTTTCGACGTCGTAGGTGCTTCCGGTGCCCGCCGCGATTCCCACGCCCGCGCGGCGATCCGCGCGCCGGCCGGCCTCGAAGGTGGTGGTGAGGCGCTTGGACAGCGAGCGCGTCAGACGCAGCGAGTGCTCCGACGTGAATGCGTTCTCGCGCACACCCTCGAAGCGGTTGTCCTCCAGGTCTTCGCGCAGGTAGCGGTACACGAGCGACACGTTGCGGTAGCCGTCCAGCAACGACCAGTCCTGGCGCAGGGTGCTGGTTCCGAACACGGTGGTCTCATCGCGCTGCAGGGCGGAGGGCACCATGAGGTACACCTGCCAGGCCGGCTCGAAGGTGGACTCCTCGCGGATGCCGATGGTCTGGTCGAGCGAGACGTTGCGCAGCACCCACCGGCCCGCGCCGCTGCCGTTCCACTGCCGCGCGGATGGTTTCCACACGATGCGCAGGTTGAACCCGACGGTGTGCACCGGGGTGGACTCCGGTGTGGGCAGGAACACCACGGTGAAGTCACCCTTGCCCTTGCCCACCGCTTCACCCTGCTCGTTGTAGTCTCCCTTGCCCTCGCCAACGAATACCACCGAACGCTGCAGTGTGGCGGCGTCGTTCTGACTCACCTCGTAGTCCGCGTCCGCGCGCAGACCGATGCCGTCCCACGCACCGCCGGCCTTGATACGCGCGAGGTCGGTGGTGATCTCGGCCCCGGTAAGCTGGTCCAGTTCGAACTGGTGGGTCAGCTGCAGCTCCGCGCTGGCCGACCCGCGCGATCGATAGGCGAGCAACCCGCCGAAGGTGTCGTTGCGGCGGGTGTCGCGGAAGTCGTCGCTGGCGGGATCGATGTCCTGCGTGTCGCGGCGGTCGGCGGTCAGCCGCCACGTCATCCGCCCCGCCCCGCGCGAGGCCAGCCACACGCCGAGCAGCTGGTACGCGCGGCCGCTGTCGGGTTGGGCGGTGTACGCGCTGCGGTACTCCTCGCTCACCACGGTCGCACCCGGGATCACCCGCCACACACCCCAGGAGCCGTCCAGCCCGAGGTGGCGCCGGGTGCGCTCGTTGTCGTCGCCGTTCATGTCGGTGGCGAAGGCGCGCGCGTTGAACCCGCGGTCTCCGCGCCGTCCGGCCAGCAGCGCCTCGTGCTTGACACCCTCGAATGTGGTGCGATCCAGCCGCGCCAGCGAGTAGCGCACGCTGAGCGCGTCCTTGCGGGCGAGACTCAACGCCACTTCGCCGGTCACTTCGCGCCCGGAGAGCGCCACGTCCTCGAGGTTCCAGTCGCGGTAGTAATACCAGGGACGCGCGCGGTCGAAGCTGGTGAAGCGCTCCTCGAGCATGCTCCCCGCCGCGCTCACACCCACGCGCCACGCCTCGCCGCGTTCGATGCCGATACGCGCCTGTGCCGCCTGGCCCACATTGTCGTCGTCGTCCAGACTGGAGAAGCGGTTTTCGTCGTGGTCGCTCACGTTCCACTCGGCGTCGAAGGTCACGTCCCCCTGCGCGCACCCCACGCGCGCGGTCGCAACGTCGAGCAGCGCGGGAAGGGGCAACTGGCGCCCGACGCGATAGGCGCCGTTGCCAGCGCCCACGAATTCGTAGTACGCGACCCCGCGCGAGGAGATGCCCGCGCGGCGGTAGTCGCCCGCCCCCGTGCCCACCTCGACGAAGGTCACGATGAGGTCGCCCCTGAGTTCGTCGAACCGGTAGTGGGCGGGCGTGCCCGCCAGGCTGTCCGCCGGAACCAGGACGTACGTCCCCTTGCCCGAGTCCGCCGGCGCGACGCCGCCGGTGATGGCCAGGTTGGCGGAGTCCCCCGCCGCGGCCAGCGTTTGCTGGTCCGCTTCGGACAGGACCACGCTGATGGGGCGGTCGCGGTCATCCGCCTCGCGCGCCCACACCACGCCCAGGCGCACACCCGCGCCCAGCTGAACGTCCTCGGCGCCGGTGAGAACGGTGGAACGCTCGTAGCTCTCCTGCGTCACCTCGTAGTCGACCGCGATCTCGGTGTCGGAGGTGATCGCCCGGCGCGGGGTGAACGTCACCGTCCCCGCGTCGTAGTCGATGACGTAATCGTGATTCTGGCCGCGCTCCATGCGCGCGCCGTTCACGTACACCCGTTCCGTGCCCGCGATGATCACGTCGCTGGTGGTGCGCGCCTGCGAGAGCAGCGCGTAGGGTCCCTGCAGTCCGCTGGTGCCCCGGAACTCCACGGTGCGGAACTGCCCCTTGGTTTCCGCCGCCGCCACCGCCACGCGTCCGCGACGCTGCCACGCCGCGCCGGAGAATCCACGCAGCTGGCGGGTGAGCGGCGAAAAGGAGGACGTGCGGTCGTCAAGCGCGATGTCGCCCAGCGCCGCCTTCGCGTTGGGCCCCTCGATCTCCACGAACACGCGGTCGAAGTACTGCAGCTCCTCGGTATTCCCCTCCGGCTGGATGGGCAGGTTGTTGTCGGAGAGCAGCGCGCGCACCTTGATGGTGGGGGTGAGCTGGCCTTCCACGGTGGCTTCCAGCGACTGGTCGAGTGTCTGGCCGCGGTTGCTGCCGGTTGAGAAAGACACCGACTTGGTTCCGCCGAATACGAGGTTCGGAGGCGTCCCGGTTTCGGCGGGCCGGGTGGACTTGACCCGCTCCGGCGGGGCCTGCACCGAGTCGGGCCGCGACACCTCCGCGGGGCGAAGCGCGTAGACGGGCGAGAGCAGGAAGGGCTGCCGCTGGTAGCTCACCACCACGCGCGCGCCCGGGGGGATGTCGATCCGGAAGCGGATGGTGCCGAGGTGATGGTTGACCTGGTAACCCTCGGGTGGAACCGCGACGCCGTCGAACGCGACGCGCACGCTGCCCGGGACGATGAACGCGGCGGTGAGTGTGATGCGCTCGCCCGGGGTCGGGCTCTTGAGGGTATCGGCCACCGCGCCCCACGGCACCGTGTCCGCACGTGCAACCCCAGCACCCGCGGCCAGAACGCCGGCGATGAGGGCGGCGACCAGGGGCCGGTACTGCGCGCGTGTTCCGTGGATGCTACATCACCTTGAATACGCGCAGAGACTGGGTGGCCGCGTCGGTCACGAACAGGCGGCCCTCGCGTCCCAGCGCGACATCGGTCGGCTCGAACGCCGCACCCTCCTGCGCGATGAACGCGCGCACCGCGCCGCCGTCGGCGGGCAGGACGAAGACACAGCGCGCCACCGGGTCGGCCACGTACACCGTGCCGTCCTCCGCCGCCACCGCGCGCCGCGGGCGCCGCATGGGATTGTCCACGCCGGCGCCGGGCAGGGTGCGGCGGTGCGATCCCGAATCCGAAAACACCTGCAGCCGCCCGTTGCCCGAATCCGCAACCAGCAACTCGCCGCGCGGGGTGAATGAGACCCCCAGCGGCGTATCGAACTGCCCGTCGAACGTCCCGTAGTTCCCGAAGGCGACGTCGATATTGAGGTACGTGTCGAGCACCAGCACCTTGTGGTTCTCCACGTCGGTGATGGCCAGCCGCCCCGACGAATCCACATCCAGACCGTAGGGCGAGATGCGCCGGCCGGTTTGCAGATCCTCGAAGTTCAAGAGCACGTCGCGGAACGATCCGCTGGAGTCCCAGCGCAACAGCATGCGATCGGTTTCATCCACCGCATAGACGAAAAAACCGCGGATGGAGACATCCGAGGGACGAAAGGCGGGCTGGCCGTCGGGAATCTGAAACTCCTGGCACGCGCCGACGCTCCGAAACACGATCAAACGCGGCGGCGACGTATCCGCCACCACCACGTTGCCACCGAAGTCCGTGCACACCCCCGCCGGCTTGCCGGGGGTGATGGTGGCACACGCGTTCCACGCGGCGTCGGGTGTGAGCAGCGACGCGGGCTCGCCACCCGTGGCGGGAGGCGGCGCGTCGGCGCCCGGCGCGCACGATGCGGCCCCGAGCGAGAGAATGATCATTGCGAGGGATGTGCGCATGGTCCCGTCCCCCAGTCCGGCACCGGCGCGCTAGAACGGCCTGGTCAGCGTGAACGCGACGTCCACACCGCCCGGCGCCGGTGAAAGGTCCAGGCGATAACCAACGTCGGTATCCTTGTGCATACCGCGCGCGGCGGCGTAGGCGAAGATGGCGCTCACCACCCGGTTGGCCGCGGCGGCCGCAAACATGTAGTCCGCGCGCCGGTACGAGGTCTTGCTGGACGAACGCATCTCGGAGTACTGCAGGCGGCGCTCCAGCGAGGTCCACTGCCAGGGCTCGTAGTCCGCCACGCGGTTCTCGATGAAATACTGCTGGAGCTCCGCGCTGGTGAGAACCTGCCGCAACTCGAAGCGGCCGTCATCCTTGACGTCGGCCTCGTAGATGGCCGAGTTATCGTACTCGCGGATGGTGGCGTAGAACTCGTCGGAATGCCCGGTCTGCGTGACCCCCGCGAACTGCACCGCCAGGTTCTGGTACTCGTCTTCACGGCCGCTGCCCTGCATCTGGAACACGGCGTAGGACACCCAGATTGCGCCTTCCACCGCGAAGAACGCGGCCGCGCGCCCGTGGTTGCCGAGCTTGTAGTCCCCGAGCCCCGGGATCAGCAGCGAGTACAACACCGCCTTGCCGGGTGAGAGGGGCTCGGACACTCCCCGGGTGTCGGCGTCGTACTGCCACGCATTCGCTTCCGCGGGTGGCGCCGGCACCGAGGCCGCGTCGCGGAGCGAGCCCGCCGCCCCCGGCGCGGGCAGCGACAGCGCCGCCAGAATCAACAGAACCGCAATCCGCCTCATTTGAACCGTACCTCCAGCGCGAGTTCGCCGCCGTCCAGGCCGCGCGGCCTCGCGCGCAACGCCATGCCGCCGCCTTCGCCGCCGTCCTGTGCGCCGCGGCGGTTGTGCACGATGATGGCGGTCTCCGCCAGTGAGAAGGCGCGCGCCACCACGCTTATCCAGATGAACTCGTTGGCCTTGTCGAGCGAGTCGTTGCTCTCGCCGCGCATGGCCCGGTACTGGTCGCGCAGCGCGGTATCTTCCAGGTACGGGTCCGCCGACGGATCCCAGTCCGACCAGCCGGAGATGTACCAGTCGTACTTGCCCAGATTCTCGTAGTAGTGCTGCTTGTCCTCGTCCCGGGAGACATACGGAACGTAGCCGGGCCAGGCGCCGCTGCCGGAACCTCCCTGCCCGCACAATTCGAGGTTCTCGAGCGTGCGCGTGCCGTCGCCGTACTGCTCGACGTTGCACGGATGATCATCGATCCACTTGTCCATGTTCCAGTACGTGTCCGCGAAGGACTCGTACGCGTCGCGCTGGTCCATGCCGTCGCTGTGGTAGACGGCGTAGCCGGTCCACGCGAGGATCTCCGCCGCCACCAGGGCGATGCCCCGGCCGTAGTAGCCCATGGATATCTCCCCCGTGCCGGGAATCAACAGCGAGTACAGCACCGGCAGGTAATTCTGTTTGGGAGCGGCGTCCGCGGACGCCACCATGGCGGGGTCGAAGGAAAAACGCGCCGGCTGCGGTGCCGTCAACGGCTCATGCGCCGCGCCCGCACTGGTGCTGTGCGCCACCAGCATGGGCGGCAGCGCATCCTGCGCCCGCGCGGCGCAAAGGGGTGCGGCCACCGCGCCACTGAACAAGACGAGCGCGGCGGCAAAACGACATACCTGCATCTGTCAAAGCCTCCACTGGGGCGCCGGGGCGGCCGGTCGCCGGTATTGCAGGGGGTCCGCAGGGGTTAAAACGTAAAGTACAGCGACCAGCGGTGCACGCGCTCCAGCGTCTGCGCCTGGGGCACGTTGGCGTAGTCGAGCGACAGCTTGTCCTTGTAGATGAAGCCGAGTCCGTACGTGAAGTCCTTGAAGTCGCCGTCCTGGTCGTAGACGTATCCAAGCCGGCCCGCCAGCAGATTGACGTACCGGTACTCGGTGCCCACGTGCCACACCTCGCTGCGCCGCGTGTCGATGTCGCTGTCGATCAGCCACACCAGGCTCTGCTCGAGGTCGAAGGTGAGCAGCAGGTTGCTGATCTCGTCTGCGACGGGCGTCCACGCGAGCCCCAGGCGGCCGGTGAACGGCAGCGGATCGCTCTGTTCGCGATCGATGAAGGCGATGTTGGGGCCCATGTTGGTGAGCGCGAAGCCGATGTTCAGCCGCTGCTTCTGGAACTTGTACAGGGTACCCAGATCCACCGCAAAGCTGGTGCCGGTGCCGTCGACGTTGTCCTGGGTGAAGTTGGCAGGCGCGTAGTCGACGCGGATGAACTTCATGGAAATGCCCGCGCCGAAGTTGTCGCCCACCAGCATGGCGAACGACGCGTTCAGCGCGCCTTCCCAGCTGTCGAAGTAGCCCAGCGTGGTGCCCTGCGGGTCGGTGGCCACACTTTCGCCGTAAGTGAGATAGATGAGGCTCGCCTGCCACACGCCGACGTCGCCCGCCGGCGCGGAGTAGCCCAGGTACTCGTAGTAGACGTCCGAAACCAGATCCGGCACGAGCTGGCTGTGCATGAACGCGAGGCTGCGCTGCTTCATGAACGCGAGCCCGCCCGCGTTCCACCAGCCGGCGGTGGCGTCGTCCGCAACGGCCACGAACGCCTCTCCCATGCCGTTGGCGCGCGCGCCCGGGGGAATGGTCAGCGACGGCACCGCCGCCTCCGCCTGTGCGAAGGCGCTGGAGTGCGAACCCACGATCGCGAGCACGAACACGACACCCAACAGTTTCCGAAACGTCATGGAATCCTCCTAAGTACCAGACAATAATAAGGCTTCAGGACCTGAGCGGTCAAGGCTGGCGCCGTCATCGGATACGGGTCAGCTTGCCGCGCAGGACCGTCGGGGGTCGGTCCAGTCCCACGAAATCCACTGTTGCCACATACAGATAGGACCCGTTGGCGATATCGTCGCCCGCGGCGTCCCGGCCATCCCATTCGATCCATACCTCGCCACCGTCCCGGATCTGCTCGATCCGCCGCACCCGCTTGCCCGACACCGTGAAGATGTCCACGGTCACCGAGGCCCGGTTGGAAAGCCGGAACAGGAACTGGGTCGAGGTCTGAAACGGGTTCGGGTAGTTCATGACCGCCTGCGCGTAATAGTCCTGCGCATCGGTCACGTCGAAGAACAGCGTATCGAGCGCGGTTGCACCGAAGCTGTCGCTCACCTTGTACACCAGGCGGTGCTTTCCGACGTCGAGGTCCGGCAACGGGAACAGCAGCACGCCCGACGTATCCACCCCCCCGTGATCGAAGGAGAAGTACTTGTTCACATCGATGGGCACCGGGAGATCATCGATCAGAATCGCCTGCCTCCCCTCGTTGGTCGTGGCCAGGATGTTGATGCCGTCCTGGTCGCGCACCAGCGCACGCACCGTGTCGCCGGGCTTTACCACCTTGAGGCCGCTCTTGAACCCCAACTCCACGCGGGGCGCGCCGTCGAGTTGCTTGAGCGCGAGCGAATCCGCCAGCGTGGGCGCCGCCACCACCAGCACGCTGTCGATGGCCTCGGCGGCATCGCTCCCGCCGGCGTCGGCGTACGCGGCGGCAAACGCGAGCGGACCGGTGGCCGCCAGCCGCGGCACGCGGAAGCTCACCTCGAACTCCCCGTCGTGGACGTCGGCGGAACCGCTGTAGATCACGCCGCCGGGGACGTCGTAGTTCATCACGATGGCCGTGTTGCAGCGCGTCTGGTACGCGCGGCGAATGCGCGGCTCGCGCACCGTCACCGTCACCGCACCGGTGAAACCGGCGTCGGTGGCGCCGTCCCGCAACACCCGGCCGCGCAGCACGTGGCGCGCGCCGGCCACCAGTGTTTCCTGGCCCGTGGTCTCGAAACGCAGTGCCTGCCGCGCGATGGCCGGCCTCATGGCCGGGTCGCCGAGCAGGTTGTACTTCCAGTTGTTCTCTTCCTGGAAGGGCTGGAAATACGTTTCCGCCGCAGAGTGCAGCTTGGACGCCATGGCGGCCACGCCGATGGGTGCATCGGTATCCCCCAGCCAGCGCGGCGTCATCAACTTGAACAGCGCGGCATTGAGCTTGGCGTTGGGGCCGGGGTAGGTTTCCCGGGACGCGGTCATCGTGGCCACCGCACCCCCTTCGGCGCGAACAATGAGCTTCTCGGAGAGGCTCTTGCCGGCCGGATTGGCGAAGTCTCCAATCGTGCAGCTGAACGCCATGACCACCGGCAACCGCAGGCCGTTGTTGAGCTGGCTCACGTCCGACCCCAGGAACACCTGCTCGTCCGCCATCTGCTGCGAACTTCCGTGTCCGATGTAGTTGACCACCAGCGCGCCCTGGTTCCATTCGTCCAGGAACTCCAGCCTCGACTGCGGCTTCACGCTGCCGATCTGCGCGTACTCGGTGAGGTAGATCTTGCGCACCGTCAGGTAGTTGGCCGCGTAGGTGTAGGTGATCGCCTCGGATTCGTCCGTCCACGATGTCTCGCACGCGGACTCGAACGACGACAGTTCGTCGTCCGCCACCAGGATGATTTCATCGCGCCACGTCTCGCGCGGCGAGTCGAGCTCGTACCCGATCACCTTGTCGACCGCAATCGACGCCTCTTCCGCGGATTCGACCGGCAGGCGGCCCAGCGCGACGTCCATGACCGACGCGCCGCCCACCTGATCGCTGGCGTCCATGTGGGCGAACCAGTCGTCGGTCGCCATGGCGAACAGCGTGGTGCGGGTGAAGTACAGATTGGTCGGAACATAATCGGGCTGTGCACTCGCGTTGTTGCGAAAGTCGACCGTCGCGTCACCCAGCAGCAGCACGTAGCCCAGCCGGGGATTGCCATTGGCGTCGATTGCGTTTTCGTACAGGAACTTGATGTAGTTGCGAATCGCCATCGGGTCTGGGAGCCCCGCCGAGAAGTTGTCGAAGATTTCGTCGGTGGTGACGACCTTCACCGATGGATTGCCGTAGAACGGAAGATGGGCAGCCCGATGGGCGCGAAGGCGCTCCGCCGCCGCGCGGAAACCGGCGTGACACACGATGAGCATATTGGGACCCGCGCTCTCGTTGCGCAGATCCACCGGGGTTACGCGCGTCACGCTGGGCTTGCGCAGGGCTCCCCCGCTGCCAACCCAGTAGTGGCGCCGTTCGGCGGCCAGGCTGGATGAGAAGCGAACGCGCCGTCCGCCACCGGATGGGGTCACCTCGGCGCCGGTCAGTTCGAAAGGCGACCACGGATCGGTGACATCGAACGCGTACAACGTCCCCTGGGTGGTGAAACTGGTGGCGCTGAAGTTCACCACGCCGCTGGTATCGGGCGACGAGAACGCGATGGCATCGTCGACAGCGCGGATGCGGCGTTCGTAGCCGATCGAGAACCAGGCGAAGAACATCTTGTCGATGGGATTGAGATCGCCAGGAACCTGCAGACGGAACTGGTTGGCGCCGTTCAGCAGAAAGTCGCCGCTGATACGCACGGGAACTCCGTCTTCGAAGTAGCGGTGGGTCACCTGTGCGTTCCACACCAGCCCGCCCACGGTGCGCTCCACCCCGCCGCGAAGATTCAGGTACAGCGCATGGTGCCCGATGTTGCTGCCCGTCGGGTCGTTGGCCGATACGTACGGGGCGAGCGCCACGGATCGAAACACCTGCGGGCGCGACGCAACCAGGTCGCGGACGTCGATCGACACCAGGCCGTAGCGCGAGTTTCCCGGGCGCGGCACGTCGAGCCACAGCCAGCCATCGCCGCGGTAGTCGAAATCGCTGATCAGGTCGCGCTCCCGGTACTCGCGGTGGAAGTAGGTGGTGCGGTCCGGCGCCGCCACCGGCACCGCGGCCACGCCGGCCATGCGCAACGGGGTTCCCCCCAACGCGCCTCCCCAGGAGAGGAAGTACGTGTTGCTCTTTGCGTGGCTGTGACGGTAGTGGAGCGTGTCCGCCGCCGGACCGTAATAGTCCGCCCAGTCCTCGGCGCCGACGGCATAGAACACAATCCGGTCGCTGGCGTCGAAGGTCCCGTCGGAGCCGGCTTCCACGCGCAGGGGAACTTCGCGCATCGCCTGCCCAGGCTGCCACGACCCGTTGGCGTCGGTCAGGTCGCGCGCCTGCATGCGCACGCCGCCGGTGTATGCACGCAACGTCGCGGGATCGATGCCGGCGAGGCTCACGCCGGCCGCCGAAAGATCCGCGCCGGTGACTGCATACATGCCGCGGGAGGCGAGCGTGAGCCGGGCCCAGTTGGGCGAGCGCGAGAACCACGGATCCGGCGACCCGCTGCGCGGTGTCACCGGAAACACGTCGGTATTCACGACCAGCGCCTTGAGCAACGGATCCACGGTGCTTGCGTCGCGCACCTCGGCCGCGGGCGTGTAGTCCACGGTCACGGTGGACAGCGGCAGGCCGGCCGGGACCGAGACCCGCACCCACAGGGCGCGCGTGCCACGGTATATGAACGGCTGGGATACGATGATGGTGTCGGCGAGGGCGTCTGCGCGAATCGCGGCACCCGCACCCGGCTCGAAATCAACCGACCACGTGCCGCCGGGGGATATGGCGACGAAGAAGGTCTGGATGACGGGCTGGTTGTCCGGGCTTTCGCTCGTCAACTCGATCACGACGCGGCCATTGCTGTCCGAGACGGTGCGGACCTGCCCGCCCGCATAGACGGAGCCGGCCGCCGTGAGCGCGCACAACGCGAGAATGAAAATCGTAATCTTGACTGAACGCATGTGGCAACAAACGCGCGTCTTCACGGCCGCCGCTGTCGGTCGGCCGTTCGCACGCAACGGGTGGCTGCGATCTCCTCTACGCGTCCAGGGGTTCCGCCCGTTCGATGAGCATGATCGGAATCCCGTGCTCGTTGACCGGGTACTTGATCCGGCAGCGCATGCACACAAGATGGCGTCCCTTCTCGTCCAGCACGACCTTCTCCTTGCACTTCGGACATGCCAGTATCTCCAGGAGCTCGGGTCGGAGCATGAGGGACACCTCGCAACGGACGGCTAGGGGCGGGATAACTCGAACTTGTCAAATATTTTACAGCGCGGCGCGGGCACGGTCAAGTCGTTTCTTGCTCGTAGAAACCCATGTTCAGGTACTTCTTCAGCCGCCGCTCGCGCAGGGTCGCGGGGCTAAGATGCGAGAGGTAATTGACTTCCTCGTACACCACCTGTCCCAGGGACTCCGCCACCGCCCCCGGATCCCGGTGCGCGCCACCGGCCGGTTCGGGGACGATACGGTCGATGATCCCAAATGAAAGCAGGTGCTTGGCCGTCAGTTTGAGCGCGTCCGCGGCCTCCTTCACCTTGCCCTGGTCCTTCCACAGGATGGCCGCGCACCCCTCCGGGGATATCACCGAATAGATCGCGTGCTGGAGCATCAGGATCCGGTCCGACACCCCCAGCGCCAGCGCGCCACCGCTGCCGCCCTCGCCGATCACCACCGACACGATGGGAACCTTGAGCGAAGCCATCAGCTTGAGGTTCTCGGCGATGGCCAGCGCCTGCCCGCGTTCCTCGGCGCCCAGACCCGGGTACGCGCCCGGCGTGTCAATGAGGGTGACGATGGGCAGGTTGAACTTCTCCGCGAGACGCATGAGCCGGTTGGCCTTGCGGTAGCCCTCCGGATTGGGCATCCCGAAATTGCGCCGGATGTTCTCGCGCGTGTCGCGGCCCTTCTGGTGGCCGATGAGCATGATGCGCAGGTCGTTGAGCATCATGAACCCGCCCACGATGGCCTCGTCGTCGGCGAAGTAGCGGTCGCCGTGCAGTTCGGTGAACTCGCCCCCGAACGCGGTCACGTAGTCCAGGGTGTAGGGACGCTGCGGGTGCCGCGCCAGCTGCACCTGCTGCCACGCGGTGAGCCCCGAGAACACCTCGCCGCGCAGCCGGTCGGCCTTTTCGGTCAGCCGCCCCACCTCGTCGTCGACGGAGACATTCTGGACGATCGCGAGCTGCTTGAGCTCGGCGATCTTGTCCTCCAGTTCGACGATCGGCTGTTCGAAGTCCAGCACGTAACGCCGGGGAGCACGCTGTGCCATACACCCTCCGTCGGGCCCCGCGGGGGGGCTCAGAACCAGTTCAGGTACGTGACCTCGAGTTCCCGGCCGATCTCCGCGTCCGGGCCGAGGTTCCGGGTGAGGTCGCTGAATACTAGCATCAATTGCAGGTGGGCACCAAGCGCCACCCGGACGCCCACATCCACGTACACCCCGCCCTCCCCGAAGCGCCCATCCGGGGTGTCGTCGTTCCAGGCCATGTCCAGATCGCCCAGCAACGAGACCGCGTTGGCGATGGTCCAGTCCGCGGCGCCGAACATGTCGGGGGCGTCGTCGCCATCCGCCGTTTCCAGACTGTAGTTGGCCCCCAGGTGGAGCGACAGATCGCCGGCGAACGAGTGCCAGTTCTTGCTCGCCACCGCGTAGACCCCGGGAGACTTGCGCTCATAGCGCTGGTAGGCGCCGTCGTACGCGTACCAGCCCTGCGAGTCGAACCCGACCGCAACCGCCGGCCAGCGCGCCTCCTCGAGCACACGCGCGCGCACTTCGAAGCCGAGGTGATCGTTGGCGGTGGGCGAACCCGTCTCCACCAGCTTCTGCACGCCGTAGAAGACGCCCACCTGCACGCGGTCCTTGAACCCCAGCCGCACGCCTCCCTGCAGGCTGCTCTCCGGCGTCAGGCGTACCTGCACGCGATACTCGCGGTGCGGGATGATGCCGGCGATGGGATGGCCGACGTTGTCGACCGGTTGCTCGAGCCCGGCCCGCGCCACCGGCGCGGTAAGCACGCACAGCAGCGCGAACGCAGCGGCTCGCTTCACGCACCGATCCCCGCGGGTACCAGCCTCACGTTGCACGCACCCACCGAGGCGGACAACCCGGATACCAGCGCCGGGTCGACGAGCACGCCCTGGCTGCGCGCGCGGATCACGTAGGAGCGGCGGCCGTTCTCCTGGATGTGAAAGAAGACCCGCGAGTCGCCCGGCCGCCCGGTGAGAACGCCCTTGAGTTCGTCCACCTTCTCCTCGCCCATGTGGTCGAGGTCGATGGTGACGTGAACTTCCTTCCACGACGGGGTCTGGTCCTCGCCCACCGAGAGCACGCTGTTGACCAGCACCTTGCCGTCGCCGCCGTTGCGCCGCGAGACACGGCCCTCCACCACCACCACGCTGTTCTCACCGATGTGACGCCGCGACTTCTCCAGAACATCCGCGAACATCACCACCTCCGCCTGACCCTCCGGGTCCTCGATGGTGACGAACGCCATCTGGCGCTGGTTGCGATCGGTGGTGAGTTTGACCGCCGTCACCATGCCGCCGATCAACGCGCGCTCGCCGCCGGGCATGTCGCGCAACTCGCGCGAGGTGGTGGTGCGGATCATGGTGATCAGATCGCGGTAGCGATCGAGCGGGTGACCGGAGAGAAAGAATCCCAGCGATTCCTTCTCCTTCTGCAACTGTTCCTGCGCGGTCCACGGCGCCACCTCCGGCAGCGGGGCCTCGTCCGGCTCCTCGCTCTCGCCGAACAGGCTGGACTGGCCGAGAGCCTGGTCGCGGAAGCGGCGCGCGGCCCGCTCCGTCACCGTCTCCAGCGCGGCCAGCTTCTGCGCGCGGTGGCCGGGCAGCGCGTCCAGCGCCCCGGCTGCGATCAGGCTCTCGTACACGCGCCGCGTCACCAGGCGGCTGTTGATACGCCCGCACAGGTTTTCCAGGGAGCGGAACGCCCCCGCCTCGCTGCGCTCGGCCACGATCGTCTCCACCGCGGCCATGCCCACGTTCTTGACCGCACCCAGTCCATAGTAGATACGCCCCTCGCGCGCGCGGAACTCGGGGTGGCATGTGTTGATGTTGGGCGGCACCACCTCCACGCCGCACTCGCGGCACTCCTCCATCAGCACGGTGATGCGGTCGGTGTCGTCGATTTCGCTGGAGAGCGTCGCCGCCATGAACTCGGCCGGGTAGTGCGCCTTGATGAAACCGGTGCGGATGGAGAGCACGGCATAGGCCGCACTGTGCGACTTGTTGAACCCGTACTCGGCGAACTTCTCCATCTGCGAGAAGATCTTTTCCGCGGTCGACCTGGCGATGCCACGCGCACGCGCGCCCTCGATGAACTGCTTGCGCTGCTCGGCCATCACGTCCTTCTGCTTCTTGCCCATGGCCTTGCGCAGCAGGTCGGCCTCGCCCAGCGAGAACCCGGCCAGGTCGCTGGCGATGCGCATCACCTGCTCCTGGTACAGAATGACCCCGTAGGTGTCGCGCAGGATGGGCTCGAGCAGCTCGTGCTCGTAGGCGATCTCCTTGCGTGCATGCTTGCAGTCCACGAAGTGCGTCACCATGCCGCTGCCCAGCGGGCCCGGGCGGTAGAGCGCGTTCACCGCCACCACGTCGTGGAACCCGGTGGGTCTGAGGTTGGTCAAGAGCTCGCGCATGCCGGAGCTCTCCAGCTGAAAGACGCCCACCGTGCGCCCGGAGCGCAGCAGTTCGTAGGTCTTCTCGTCCTCGAGCGGGATGTCCTCGGGGCGGATGCGCCGCCCGTGGTTCTCCTCCACCATGCGCAGCGCCTTGTCGATCACGGTGAGCGTGCGCAGGCCCAGCACGTCGATCTTGAGCAGACCGATGGCGTCGATGCTCTTCATGTCGTACTGGGTGGTGATTTCGTCGCGATTCGACTTGTAGAGCGGCACGTGGTTGACCAGCGGCGTCGGCGTGATGATCATGCCCGCCGCATGCGTCGACGCGTGGCGCGAAATGCCCTCCAGGGTGAGCGAGAGTTTCATCAGCCGTGCGTAGTCGGCGCTGTTGTCCACCAGGGTCTTGAGTTCGGAGATGTTCTCCAGCGACTCGCGCAACGATGTCCCGGTGACGCCGGGGATGAGCTTGGCGATGCGGTCGACCTCGTCGTAGGGCACCTTGAGCACCCGCCCAACGTCGCGCACCACCGCGCGCGCGGCCATGGTGCCGAAGGTGATGATCTGACAGACGTTGTCCTGGCCATAGCGGTCGATCACATAACGAATCACTTCGTCGCGGCGCTCGAAGCAGAAGTCGATGTCGATGTCGGGCATGCTGACGCGCTCGGGGTTGAGCATGCGCTCGAAGAGCAGGCCGTGCGCCAGCGGGTCGACGTCGGTGATCCCCAGCGCATACGTCACCAGGCTGCCCGCCGCACTGCCGCGACCCGGCCCCACCGGAATATCCCTTTCGCGCGCGTGATGGACGATATCGCGCACGATCAGGAAGTACCCGTCGAAACCCATCTTGGCGATCACCGACAACTCGAAGTCGAGGCGTTTGCGCGTCGCTTCGGATACGTCGCCGTAACGCTGCGCCGCCCCCTCGAAGGCGAGGTGGCGCAGGTAGTCGCCGTTGCTCGCGAACCCCTCCGGCAGCGGGAAGCGCGGCAGGTGCAGCTCCCCCTCCTTGAGTTCCACATCGCACCGCTCAGCGATTGCCACCGTATTCTCCAGCGCCTGTGGATCGTCCGGGAACAACGCCGCCATCTCCGCCGGCGTCTTGAAGAACAGTTCGGTGGTGCTGAAGCGGAAGCGCTTGGGGTCGTCCATGTCGCTGCCGGTCTGCAGGCACAGGAGCGCCTCCTGCGCCTCCGCGTCCTCGCGGTCCAGGTAGTGGACGTCGTTGGACACGATCAGCGGGATGCCGGTATCGGCGCTCAGGCGCCGGTAGATCTCGTTGAGCTGCTTTTGCGGCTCCAGCCCGTGGTCCTGCATTTCGATGTAGTAGTTGCCCGCGCCGAAGACGTCGCGGTACCGGCAGGCAAACGCCTTGGCAGCTTCGTAGCCGTCGTTGAGCGCGAGTTGCGCCACCGTGCCGCGCAGGCAGGCGGTGGTACCGATGAGTCCGTCCGCGTGGCTCTGCAGGGTTTCGAAATCGATGCGCGGCTTGTAGTAGAAGCCCTCGAGGTAAGCGATGGAGGAGAGCTTGATCAGGTTGTGGTAGCCGTCGAGATTGCGCGCCAGCAGGATGAGATGGTCGGTCTGCGAGGGCTCGCCCTTCTTGCGGCCCCGGTCGTGGCGGCTGCCGCGCGTTATGTACGCCTCCATGCCCAGGATGGGCTTGATGCCGGCGCGTTTGGCCGCCTTGTAGAAATGGATCATGCCGAAGAGGTTGCCGTGGTCGGTGAGCGCAACCGCGGGCATGTCCAGGTCCTTCGCGCGGCGCACCAGGTTCTTCACCTTGATGGAGCCGTCGAGCAGGCTGTACTCCGAGTGCGCGTGCAGATGTACGAATGGAGCAGACATGAAAGGAAGCGCTGCTTCAGCGCGAATCGAAAACGACCGTCGCGTCGGCGACGGACTGGTTGCCGGCCTTGTCAAACACGACCACGTGGACGGGTTGTGGTCCGATTATAGGTTCGCCCCGCAGGGTCACAACGATTTTTTTCTTTGCGAAATCCCAGCGTGCGTAACGTTCGCGCCCGCCCACGGTAACGGTGATCCGCGTATCGTCGATTCCCGAGCCCCGGTCCTCCACCGGCACCAGAATCTCCGCAACCGGCAACCCGGTGGCGTAGGACGCCGGCCACGCGAGCTGCGGCGCGCCCAGCCACGGCGGCGTGCCGTCGCGCAGCACCGCAAAGACACCGGGCCGCGTGGAGCGCGCGGTGATACCCGCCGCGTCGCGCGCCCCGCCCAGGAAGGACCAGGTCCGCTTGCGGTCGTCAAACCGGTACACCGCGTCGCGCTCGCCGCACCCGGGGGCCTCGATGCGCAAGTCGAACCCGCGGCGCGTCACCCAGCCGGCCGGTCCCACCCGCACCGGGTCGCCGACGGAGACCAGGCCGTTGGCCGTCTTGGCGTGCTCCGTCTGCGCCCGCGTCACGAACACCACCCCGTCGCCGAAGAGTGTTCCCGGCGCAACCGAGACCGTCACCCCCAGCGCCGGGACCTCCACGTCACCGGCGCCCCCGCGCACGAAACCAGTCACGTACACGGTGGCGGTGTCGCCGCCCGCCCCGCCCGGCAGGGCGCGCACGCGGCCTGCCAGTTCGACCGCCCGTACCACCACCGTGTCCATGACCGCGGCGAAGCCGTCGGCAAAAAAGGCCCCCGCCAGGTCCGGCGCCAGCACGGGATCGCGCGGCCCGGCGCGCGGCGGGCGTCCGCCCGTACCCGCCGGCGTATCGACATAGCGGAACGTGACCTCCGCGTGGTTTCCCGCCGTGTCCAGCGCCACCACGCGCGCGCTGTGAACCTTCCCGGCCGGCCCGGCCGGCAGGCTGCCTCCGCCCGGGAACTCCCTCCCGTCGAGGGTCTCCCCGTCGCGCTGGTACAGTTCGAAGAACGTCACCCCGCGCGCGCGGTTGGCACCGGCGTGGTAGAGCAGGTCGACCTCACCCGCATCCGCGAACGCAAACCGGTCCAGGACGATGCGCGCCACGAGCGAGTCGTCCGCCCACACCTGCATCTCGTACGGGGCGAGCCGCCCGGAGGCGGCGTTGAGCCGGTCGATGACGCTCGCCGCAACCCCCACCCGGCCCGAGATGCGCAGCGTATCCGCGATGGCGTAGCGCCCCCCACCCGCACGGCGCGGCACCAGCTCCAGGGGCTGCAGGACACCCTCCACCCGCGCCGCCGGGTCCAGCGGCACCAGCGCGAGCCTGGAAAAGACGGGACGCTCGCGGTCGGTCACCGCGAATCCGCGCCGGAACGGGTTGATGGCCAGGTCGCCGGAGCGGGTTTCGAAGTGCAGGTGCGGCCCGGCGGTGCCGGTGGCGCCGGACCACGCGATCACGTCCCCGCTCGCCACCCGCAGCGCCCCCGGCGCCAGGTGAAAATCCACGTTGTATCGCCCCGCGCGGCGCTGGGCGGCCGCGAGCGAGTCCTCCAGCGCGGGCATGAACTCGGCGAGGTGCGCGTACACCACCTCGTCGCCATCGTCGAGCATCACGTGCAGCGCCTTGCCGTACCCGAGCGAACCGGCGCGCACCCGCGACACCCACCCGTCGCCGACAGCACGGCACGCCACGCCCTCGCGGCCGTAGGTGCGCACGTCGATCCCCGCGTGGAAACGGCCGTCGCGGTACTCGCAGAAGTTCGATGAGACCGCCTGGCCCAGCGGCACCGGCCACGGGCGCCGCCCGGCGTCGTCGCCGGCGAAAGCGGCGGTCGCGGCGCAAACGAGCGCAACAAAGAGGAAACGCGGGGTCGTGTTCATTGTAAAAGGGCCGACGGTCGCGCCACGCTACCACCCGCGACCGATGGTGTCAAAAGTCCGTTGCGGGGCTGCGGGGCACGCTTGTCAGCGGCCGTATCCTGTGCTATCTTCACCGCTTGGCGTTTTTTCATCCTCGTAGACCGATCCGGGAGTTGTGATGTCGATATGATGAAGCAGATGCGTGAGAACACCAAGATCATCCTTTGGGTGGTGGTCGTGGCGTTCGTCATCACGATCTTCGCCGTCTGGGGGCTCGACCTCCAGTCCGGAGGAATGACCCAGAAGCAGACCCTGGTGGGCCGCGTGAACGGCGTGCCCGTCACGCCGCAGGCGTACCAGTCCGTTTATACCCAGATGGCGCAACAGTTCCGCGCCTCGAGCCCCAATGGAGAGCTCAGCAGCATGCAGCAGGAGATGCTGCGTGACCAGGCGTGGGAGAACATCGTCAGCAACATCCTCACCTCCGAGCAGATCAAACAACTCGGCATCACGGTGAGCGACGAAGAGGTGCTCAACGCCATCCGCACCTCGCCGCCACCGGAGGTGCAGCAGTACTTCAGTGACGAGAACGGCAACTTCGACTACGCCGCGTATCAGTCGGCGCTCAACAACCCCGAGGCCGACTGGACCGCGGTGGAGGATCTGGTGCGCCAGCGCATCCCCGTGCTCAAGCTCAACCAGTACCTGATGTCACAGGTGCACGTCTCGGCCGCCGAGGTACGGCGCGCGTTCGACGAGGAGACGGTGAAGCTGGTGGCGCGCTACGTCAGTTTCCCCATCGATGGCGAGGACATCGGCGACTGGACGCCCTCCGACGAGGACGTGGCGGCGTACTACCAGAAGCACCTGGACCGCTACCAGCAGCCGGAGAAGGCCTCGCTGCAGGTGGTGCGGTTGCCGCGGGTTCCCTCCGACCGCGACCGCTCCGATCTGGTCTACACCGCGGGAATCGTCCGCAAGCAGGCCGTTGGTGGCGAGGACTTCGCCACGCTGGCCCGGACCTATTCCGAGGCCCACACCGCCAGCGTGGGTGGCGAGACCGGTTTCCTCGGCGCCGGCCAGCGCGACGCCGTGGTGATGGACGCCGCGGCCCAGCTCAAACCCGGAGAGATCAGCGAGCCGATCCCCACCACCGACGGTATCTACGTCATCCAGCTCATCGCTTCGCGCAAGGAGAAGGGCGAGCAGCAGGTCAACCTGCGCGAGATATACATGGAGCTCACGCCGGGCCCCGAGACCGCGGACTCGCTGGCCGCGGTGGCGCGCGACATCCACGACCAGGCGGTCGCGGCGAAGGACCTCGCGACGGCGGCCAACGCGCACGGACTCGAGGTCGTGGGCACCGATCCGTTCGCGGCCGGCATGCCCATCTCCGGGCTGGGCTTCGTGCCCGCCGTCTCGCGCTTTGCCTTCGCCGCAACACCCGGCACCATCAGCGACGTGATCCAGGACGACAGCAATTTCTACGTGTGCCGCGTCGAGAACCGCACCCCCGCCGCGCCGCGCCCGGTGGAGGAAGTGGCGGACGTCATCAAGCAGATGCTGTTGCGCGAGCGCAAGGTCGATTCGGCCACCCGCAAGGCGGTGGCCTTCCGCCGCACCGCCACCGTGCCCAACACACCCTTCGAGAAGGCCGCGGCCCAGTACCAGCTGACGGTGGCAAGCACGGACTCCTTCACCGTGGCCGCTCCGGTCGCCGGCATGGGCGCCCACAGCGCCTTCGCGCAGGCGGCACTCTCCACGGTGCCCGGGACGGTGTCAGCCCCGGTCGAGAGCGGCAACGCGGTCTACGTGATTCGTGTGGACGGCCGCCAGGATCCGGACGAAGCGACGTTCCAGGCGCGCGCGCCACAGATTCGCGACCGTATCTATCAGGAGAAGGTGCAGCAGTACGTCAACTACTGGTACGCCGAGTTGCGCAAGAACAGCACCATCGAGGATTTCCGGGAGGCATCCTGAAGCGGAGCGGCGGATAAAAAAAAGCCCGGCCATCCGGCCGGGCTTTTTTCTGCCTAGTCGTCCTTCTTGTCGTGGGGCGGGGATTCGTCCTGATTGCCTTCGATGCTGCTGCGCGCCTCGTTGGTCGCCTGCTTGAACTTGCGAATTGATTTGCCCAGCGCCTCCGCGAAATCGGGAAGGCGGCGCGGACCGAATATCAGGAGCACGATGACGAGGATGATGACCAGCTCGTTCCAGCCGATCGGCCCCAGGAAACCGAATATCATGACCCCTCCGCGCGCTACCAGTAGTAGCGCAGGAACACGAACACAACGAATATTCCCAGCACACTCATCAGGTTCACGCGCAGCGAGAAGCCAAACGTGAAGCTGAACACCACGAGGTCGACGTGGACCGGTCCCACGTGCAGGTCGGTTGCGTTGACGAATACGTCACGAATGACCTTCCCCTCCGGAAGCACCAGGCCAACCGCCTCGCCCACCACGGTGCCCACGACGATTCCGAGAAAGAGTATGAGCGCTATGAACGCTAACGGACGTCTGCGGGGCGCCACCAATGCCTCCCGGTACGGGTTAGGATCAGCATAGGCGAGGCACCCTGCGGCGCCAAGCCCCTTTTCACTCCACTCCGCCGAGCTGCAGGCGCCGGTAGTCGGCGCCCAGGATGAGTTCGACGTCCGCCACGGCGTTGCGGCGGATCTGCGTGGTCACGTTCCGGCAACCGATTCGTTTGGCCAGCAGTTCCGCCTCCGAACCCCGCCGGCGCACGATCAGAACCGTTTCCGCATAGTCGAACCGCTCCGCGTTCCCCACCTCGACCACCGACACCTCCATGCGCCGCAGCGCCGCCTCGGCGTCGCCGGCGATCCCGGGCACACCGCTGCCGTTCTTGATCGAGACGGTGAGCGGCCGTGACCCGCCGTCGCCCGACTGGCGCACGAAGAGGCTGAAGGTGACCGACGCGGCGCACAGCACCAGCGCCACCGTGGCCATGCCCACCGCGATGCGCTGGCCCAGGCCGCCCTGGGCCGGTTTGCGCGCCCGCCGTTTCGCTTTTCTGGCCGCCATTGCCATGCCTCCCTACAGCGCCGCCAGCGCCGCGTGCAGCTTGTGGTAGGTGTCGTTCAGGTCCTCGGACACCACCCGCGTCTCACCCACCGCCGACATGAAGTTGGTGTCGCCCTGCCAGCGCGGAACCAGATGCATGTGGAAGTGGCCGGTGATACCCGCGCCGGCACTGCGCCCCAGGTTGGCGCCCACGTTGATGCCGTCGGGGCCATAGACCTGCGCGAGGGCGCGTTCGCAACGGGACAGCAGACGCACGAGTTCCTCGCCTTCCTCGGCGTCGAACTCGCTCATGCGGTCCACGTGCCGGTTGCACACCACCATGACGTGACCGGTGGTGTACGGGTACCGGTTGATGATCACAAACCAGCGCGCTCCGCGTTGCAGGATCAGGTTGGCGCGGTCGTCGCTTGCGGCGACGAAGCGGCAGAAGAGACAGCCAGCTTCCGGATCGCTCATCAGGTAGGCCGACCTCCACGGCGCGTACAGCCGATCCATCACGATTGATCCCCGACGAAGCGACGCACGGACTCCAGTTCGTCCGGATTGTTCACGCCCGCCACCTCGCGCGCGTCCTCCACCCGCCAGGCCCCAACCGGGCGGCCCTCATGGTGCAAAAGCCCCACCACGTCGGTCAGGTAGTACTCGTTCTGCGCATTGCGCCGCGTCACGCGCCCCAGCGCGGGAAACAACTCATCCGCCTGGAAACAGAACAGGCCGGAGTTGATTTCGCGGATGGCCCGCTCCGCCTCGGTTGCATCCCGGTGCTCGACGATGCGCTCCAGTCCGCCGGCGGCGCCACGCACGATGCGTCCGTACCCGCCGGGGTCGTCCAGCTCGGCCGTCAACACGGTCGCCGCGGCGCCCGAGCGCAGGTGGTGTTCCAAGAAGGCGCCGATCGTTTCCGCGCGCAGGCCGGGTACATCGCCGTTGAGGACCACGACGGTCCCCTTCCAGTCCTGCAGCAGCGGAGCGGTCTGCATGACGGCGTGCCCCGTACCCAGTTGCTCGTTCTGGCGCGCGAACTCGACCCCCTGGTCGCGGCAGGCATCTTCCACGCGTTCGGCCTGGTAGCCGGTCACCACCACCACCCGTCCCGGTGCGAGGCGCTGAACGCTGTCGATGACGTGACACAGCATGGGCCGTCCGCCGATCTCGTGCAGGACCTTGGGCAGTTCGGAATTCATCCGCTTGCCCTGCCCGGCGGCGAGAATGACGATGGCAATGTTGCTGTCTTGCTGCACGGTAATCCTGTAATCAGAACAGCGGCGCGTCCGCAACCACACGGTCGGGGCCAACTTCGAACACCATGTTGTCGATGAGCCGCGTGCTTCCAACCCACGCGGCAAGCGCGAGTATAGCGCGCCCTTCCAGACGCTCCAAAGGAGAAAGATCGTCCGCGCGACGCACCTCGACGTAGTCCACGCGCTCGATTCCTGCGCGCGTGAGTGCGCCCCGGGCCGCTTGCTCCACCGCGCGCGCGGAACGCTCCCCCGCCTGCAGCGCGTCGCGGGCCGCGGCCAGTGCCACGGGAACCGCCGCCGCACGCGCGCGCTCGCCGTCCGACAGGTAGGCGTTGCGCGAACTCATGGCGAGGCCGTCGGGCTCGCGCACGGTGCGCGCCAGCCGGATCTCCACACCCTCGCAGAGCTGCCGCGCCATGGCGCGCACCACCAGCGCCTGCTGCGCGTCCTTCTGGCCGAATACCGCCACGTCGGGCCGCACGATATGAAGCAGTTTCGCCACCACCGTGGCCACGCCACGGAAATGCCCGGGCCGGAACCGTCCGCACATGGGCTCGGCCAGCTTCCCCGGGTCCACCCACACCGTCTGTGTTTCGGGATACATCACCGCGGTCGCGGGCGCAAACAGCACATCGCACCCCCACGCCTCCAGCAGTGCACGGTCCTGCGCCAGTGTGCGTGGATAGGCGTCGAGATCCTCCCCGGCGCCGAACTGGGTGGGATTGACGAAGATCGAGCAAACCACCAGCGCACCCGCATCCGCCCGGGCCGCGGCCACGCACGCACCGTGCCCGGGGTGCAACGCCCCCATGGTGGGGACGAAGGCGACGCGGTGGCCGGCGGCGCGGCGCGCGTCGAGATGGGCACGCAGAGGCCCGATCTCGTGGAAGACGTGCATGAGAGAAGACTACTCCGACGGGTAGCTGTGGTCGAGATCCGGAAAGCGTCCTGCGCGGACGTCCTCGGCGTAGGCCGAGAAGGCTTCGGCCATGGTGCGCCCCACCTCGGCGTACCGCTTTACGAAGCGGGGCGCAAACTGGTCGTCCATTCCCAGCAGGTCGTTGACGACGAGTACCTGGCCATCGCAGTGGGGTCCCGCACCGATGCCGATGGTGGGAATCGACAACGCCTCGGTGATCTGCCGGGCCAGCGGCCACGGCATCCCTTCCAGGACGACCGCGAAGCAGCCACACGACTCCAGGAAACCCGCGTCGTCGATCAACTGCTGCGCGGCGTGCTGTTCCTTACCCTGGACGCGATAGCCGCCGAACTGATGCACCGACTGCGGCGTGAGCCCCAGGTGGCCCATCACCGGAATGGCCGCGTCGACGATGCCGCGGATGGCCGCCTCCATGCGCCGGCCGCCCTCCAGCTTCACCGCTTCCATCCCGCCCTCCTTCACCATCCGGCCCGCGTTGCGCACCGCGTCGCTCACCCCGGCCTGGTAGGACATGAAGGGCAGGTCACCCACGGTCAGGGCGCGCGGACGCGCCCGCGCCACCGCACGGGCGTGGTGAATGACCTCCTCCATCGTCACCGGCAGCGTGTTCTCATAGCCGAGCACCACCATGCCCAGGCTGTCGCCCACCAGGATCACGTCCACGCCCGCCCGGTCCTCGATGACCGCGGTGGGATGGTCGTAGGCGGTGAGGACCACGATTTTGCGCCCTTCCCGCTTCATCTGGCGCAGCGTCTGCACGGTCACCCGCGCGCGCCCCGTCATCGGTCCTCCCATGACGGCACGTAGAACTCCGTGTTGACCACCGGCTCGGTGAGACGCGTGAGCAGATCCACGAAGTGGCGCTCGTCATTGACGAAGTCCATCGCATCGGTGTTGACCACCAGCAGCGGGCCCGCCGAATAGTTGAAGAAGAAGTGGTTGAAGGCTTCGTTGAGTACGTCGAGGTAATCGCGCGACAACGGCCGTTCGAAGTCCCGCCCCCGCGCCTGGATGCGGTCGAACAGCACCTGGCCCGACGCCTGCAGATAGATGGCCAGGTCCGGCGCGTTCACCTTGGCCTCCAGCTCGGAGGCAACCCGCTCATACAGGGCGAGCTCGTCGTCGCTCAGGTTCACGTTGGCAAAGATGCGGTCGCGCGCAAATACGTAGTCGAACACCACCAGGTCGGCGAAGAGGTCGCGCTGGTTGAGCTGCAACTGCTGCTTGTAGCGGTTCATGAGGAAGACGAGCTGGGCCTGGAAGGCATATGCCCCCGCGTCTTCGTAGAACCGTTCCAGGAAGGGATTGTCGTCGACCCGGTCCTCGACCATGCGGCCGCCCAGGCGCTTCACGATGAGCCGCGCCAGCGAGGTCTTGCCCACGCCGATGCTACCCTCGATGGCGATGCGCCCGAAACCGCGTTCCAGGATCCCCCGGCGAATATCGGCGTAGCTCGCGTCCACATCAACCCCGCGTTATCAGCGACCATCCCCCCACCCGGACCACGGCCAAGCCGTCGGGCAGGGCGTCGACGAGTTCCTCGATCGGGCGCCCGCTCCTGGGGCATCGGAAACCGGGCGCCAGTTCCCGCAGCGGATGCAGGACGAAGGCGCGCCGGTGATAGCGCGGATGGGGGAGAATAAGCCCCGGCGCCTCCAGAACCTCGCCGGCATAGTCGACCAGGTCCAGGTCGATTTCACGGGATTCCCCGTGTCCGCCGCTGCGCCCCACCTCGGCTTCGATCGATTTCATTCGCTCTAACAAATCGGCCGGGTCATGTAAAGCAACAACCTGCGCAACCGCATTGATAAAGCGGGGCGCACCGGGGATGTCTTCGGGGTCAGACTCGTAGAGCCCGCTGACGCGGAGCAGGCGGGCGGCCCCGCGCCGCTGCAACAGACGGGCGGCACGGAGGATGTTGGCCTCGCGGCGGCCGAGGTTGGCGCCGAGGGCCACGTACGCGATGCGGGGCATTCGACTCCGTTCCGGCCCGGCGGCACGGGCGGCGCGTCACATGACGGGCGCCTCGCGAACGAGGCACACCTCGACGTGCGAGAGGTTGTTCGGAAACGGGAGGTTGAGCTTGCGCAGGCGGATCTCGACGCGCGACACCGGAAACCCGGCAATGATGGCCGCGCAGATCTCGTCGCCGAGCGCCTCCAGGAGCCGGTAGCGCTTCTCGCCCCCGACCACCTCCATCACCTTGCTGTACACGGCTTCGTAGTTGATGGTGTCCTGCAGCGAGTCGCTCCGGCACGCGGCGGCGAGGTCGCTGTGGATGTCCAGATCGATCTGGATCTTCTGACCGACCTCCCGCTCCGCCGGCGAGACGCCATAGAAGCCGAAGACCGTGATGTCCTTCAAACGAATGATGTCTGCCACGTGCGTATCGCTACTGGACCGCGCCGGATATATCCACCGACAGGATACCGGGCGTATCCGGGCTGAAAAACGTGGGAGAGTGGAGGATGTTCCCCGCACCCCAGACCGGGCTCAGCGACATCACCGGGCGGTAGACGGCGGCGTCGCCGGCCGGGAACGTTCCGGTCAAGGCCACCGACTTCGTGAGCACGCCGCCGGAAAGATCCACGATCTCCAGCCACGCCAGTCCGGCGCGCGTGACACGGAAGACCATCCACTGGTCGTCGGGCGAGAAGGCTATGTCGCGCACGATGTCTCCGGGCAGCGCCTGGTAGCGCAGCTGCGCCGTGGTGCCGGTCACCGTGAATACCTGCGCAACCGACGCGTCGTCCGCGTTCTTGCCGGTGGCGGACACGCCGAGCAGCGTCCCGTTGACGGACCACTTCAACTCCTGGACCGAAATCGGCAGGCCGGAAACGTCCACCAGGCTCGCCCCGGAACCGCTTGTGGTCATGAGGTAGAGGATGTTGTCACCACTCACGATGGCCAGCGTGGAAGCCATCGGGTTCCACGCGCGCAACGGGCGCGCCGGCACGCCTCCGGGCAGCGTCAGGGCCATGGTCCCGCCGGTGTCGGTCAGCCGAACCAGGCTCGACTGATTCGTGTCCACGTTGGTGCCCGCAACCGGCATCCCGTAGACCTCCCACTGATTCGCGCCGCCACGATCCGAGATGAACGTGAGCCAGTTCTGGTCGGTCGAGAACGTGGGGTAGTAGTTCTTGTGATTCGAGTGGTTCCCGGTTGCGCGTACGCGCGTCGGTCCCGCGGGCCAGTAGATGAAAATGTCGATGGAATCCAGCGACGCGCTGAACACGTTGGTGACAGTCCCCTGGAAGGCGATCATCTGCGCGTCGGGCGAGACGGCCGGATTGGCGAACTGGTTGCGCCGCCCCGAATCGAACGGCGCCAGGTCCTGGCTGATCCTTTGCAGCGTGCCGAGCGTCAAGTCGCCCACGTAGATCTGCCGTTGCTTCGGGTTGGGGTTGGCGACCGTGAGCGAGTTGGGTTCGGCGACGGTGGTCGCATGAACCTCGAAGGCGAGGTTCGGGGCGTAGACCAGCTCGAAGCCGGTCGGACGCACCGGGCTCACCGCGTCCGAGGCCACGCCGCTGATGTACGACCAGGTCTCAACACCGAGCGATACGTCGGGAGAACGAAGGTAGTAGAAATCGATGCCACCGGGCAGGAGGGTCACCGCGCCCGCCTCCGTCCCAATCAGCGTCTCCTGCTCACCCACGAACAGCGTGGTCTTCGAGCTTACGGTGCCGGCATCATTGGTGGCCTTTACCGTCACGGTATAGAAGCCGATGGCGGCCGGCGCCACCCAGCGCACCGTCATCTTGTTGTCCTCGACAAACTCCCCGCCGTCGGCGGTCCATGCGGTGGTCGGAATGTCCCCCACATTCGCCGAACTCGACCGGATGTCGGCGGTCAGCGCGATGGTGTCGCCGGGAGTCGCGGCCTTGGGCGATACGATGATCTGCTGGACCTTCAGAGGCGTCGACGCGGGAGTGGTGGTGTCGCTGTTCTTGTTGTCATCGCACGCCGCAAGCGACGCCAGCACGGCTGCGAGACAGATAAGACGAACCGATAGAACCGTCGTTTTCAAACGCAAACCTCCACAACTGGACCGCGTATCGAGAAGCCGGCCGAGGGATCGTCCGACTCTGTCGCAAGGAAACGGAAATTGGCACCGGGGGTGGGGTTATCCTGCCAGTACGATACCCGCCGCCGCCCGGGGGTTCAAGGGCTTTTTGTCGGCCGCGGGGGCGCGATTCCCGCCCCAACCGTCGCGGCCACCCGGAAAAAGAGCAGCGCGCCGCCGGGCGAACCGGCGACGCGCTGCGTCTGGATCCAGAATCCCGGGGGATTCTAGTACATGTCACCCATGCCGCCGCCCGGGACGCCGCGTCCCGCACCGGCCTTCTCGTCCTCCGGAATGTCCGTGACGACACATTCCGTGGTGAGGAGCATGCCGGCGACGCTGGCCGCGTTCTGCAGCGCGCTGCGCGTCACCTTGGTGGGGTCGACGATGCCGGCCTTGAACATGTCGACGTACTCGCCGGTGGCAGCGTTGTACCCGATGTTCTCCGCCTGCTTGAGGACGTGCTCCACGATGAGCGAACCCTCGGCACCGGCGTTGGCCGCGATCTGGCGCAGCGGGGACTCGAGCGCGCGGCGCACGATGTTGACGCCGATTGCGGCGTCGCCCTCGAGCACCAGCTTGTCGAGCACCTTCGCGGCGCGAATCAGCGTGATGCCGCCACCCGGCACGACGCCCTCTTCGACCGCCGCGCGCGTCGCCGCGAGCGCGTCCTCCACGCGGGCCTTCTTCTCCTTCATCTCAACCTCGGTGGCCGCACCCACGCTGATGACGGCAACGCCGCCGGCCAGCTTGGCGAGACGCTCCTGGAGCTTCTCCTTGTCGTACTCCGAGGTGGTGTCCTCGATCTGGCGGCGGATCTGGCCGACGCGCGACTTGATGTCGGCCGCCTTGCCCGCACCCTCGACGATGGTGGTGTTGTCCTTGTCGATGGTGATGCGCTTGGCCTTGCCGAGATCAGCGACGGTCGCGTTCTCGAGCTTGAAGCCCGCCTCTTCCGAGACCACACGGCCACCGGTGAGGATGGCGATGTCCTCGAGCATGGACTTGCGGCGATCGCCGAAGCCCGGAGCCTTCACCGCGCACACCTGCAGGGTGCCGCGCAGCTTGTTCACGACCAGCGTGGCCAGCGCCTCGCCCTCGATGTCCTCGGCGATGATGAGGAAGGGACGGCCCATCTGCGCCACCTTCTCCAGGATCGGCAGCAGGTCCTTCATGGACGCGATCTTCTTGTCATGGATGAGAATGACCGCATCCTCCAGCGTCACTTCCATGCGCTCGGCGTTGGTGACGAAATACGGCGAGAGATAACCGCGGTCGAACTGCATGCCCTCCACGACTTCGTGGGTGGTCTCCATGCCGCGCGCCTCTTCCACCGTGATGACACCGTCCTTGCCGACCTTGATCATGGCCTCGCCGATCAGGTCGCCGATCTCGGGATCGTTGTTGGCGCTGATGGTTGCCACGCTGCCGATGCCTTCCTTGGTCATCTTGATCGTGGTGCTCTTGCGCTTGATCTCCGCGACGACCGCCTCGGTGGCCTTCTGGATGCCCTTCTTGAGGAACATCGGGTTGGCCCCGGCGGTGACGTTCTTGATGCCCTCGGCGATCATCGCCTGGGCGAGAATGGTCGCGGTGGTGGTGCCGTCGCCCGCGACGTCCTGCGTCTTGGTGGCGACTTCCTTCACCATCTGTGCGCCGAGATTCTCGAACGGATCGTCGAGTTCGATCTCCTTGGCAATGGTGACACCGTCGTTGGTGATGCTCGGGCTGCCGAATTTCTTGTCGAGGACGACGTTGCGTCCCTTGGGGCCGAGCGTGATACGCACGGCGTTGGCGAGTTTGTCGACGCCGGTCCTGAGCTTTTCGCGCGCTTCGGCGTCGTAGATCAACTGTTTTGCCATTGGTGGCCTCCTGTGTGTGTTCCGAATGAATGACTAGAGAATGGCGAGGATCTCGTCTTCTTTCATGACGAGATACTTCGCGTCGTCGATGCTGATTTCGTTGCCGGCATACTTGGCAAACAGCACGCGGTCGCCCTTCTTGACTTCGGGCTCCATGCGCTCGCCGCTGTTGGTGCGGCGGCCCTTGCCGACTGCGATGACCTCGCCCTCCTGCGGGCGCTCCTTCGCGGTGTCGGGAATGATGATGCCGCCCTTCTTCTGCTCTTCCTTCTCCAGGAGACGCACGATCACGCGGTCACCGAGTGGAATCATTTTCATGGCCATGGTCCTCTTCCTCCGGGTTGAGTTGCGAATACTCGCCAGTGTTGTGATGATCGGAATTCGTTGCGCGGGAGCGATGCCCCGCCGCCAGATATTAGCACTCACATCATGAGAGTGCTAACAGAGACTAGAATAACCGCGCCGCCAGGGTCTGGCAAGTGAAACTTTTCGTAAAGAGAGGTGGGTAAGCCGGATTTTACTGCTATTATGGCAGTGCGCTAGCGTCTTGACAGTCTATAGATCGTATCGATGCCAATGAGCGTCAGATGAGGGCGCACTCGATAGCTGGAGGGTAGCAGAGAGGCGATTCGGGAGACGCCGCCCCCCGTGACGACCACCGGCAGGCGACGGCCCACCCGGCGCTGGAGCATGGCGACCGCCTCGCGGATTCCCCCCGCCGCCGCCAGCCCCGCGCCCCAGCGCATGGCAAGGTCGGTGCGGTCGATACCGCCCGGGGGGAACGCCCCGGTGCGGAAGTCCACGGCCGGTAGCGCGGCCGTGCCCGCGTGAAGCGCGCCCAGGGCCATATCCGGCCCGGCAAGGATCACGCCGCCGCGGAACACGCGGTCGGTCACCAGATCCACCGTAATCGCCGTGCCCACATCCACCACCACCGCGCCGCTCCCGCGCGTGCCCACCGCGCCCACCGCGGCGCAGATACGGTCGGCGCCGAGGCGCTCCGGATGACGGACGCCGATGCGGACGGGGAGCGGGATGCGGTGGCTGATGCGAAGCGGCGCCTCCCCCGTCGTCCGCCGCAGCGCCGCGGCGATCACGGCATTCACCGCGGGATAGACCGACGAGAATGCGCACGCGCCACGGCGCGCCCCGCCACGCTGGGCCCGCCGCACCGCGGCATCGATGGCACGCGCCGAGGCGGTGCTGGCAACAGCCACCACCGGACCCACCCGGCCGCGGTCCACCACCGCGATCTTGATGGTCGAGTTGCCCGCGTCCGCGCACAGTGTCAACCGATCACCTCCACGGTTTCATTATAAAGGGAGACCACCGAGGCGTCGGAATCGAGTACGACCTGCAGCGCCCCGTCCCCCGCCACACCGGTGACCACGCCGGTCACGCGTCCGCCACCGGACGCGAACGCCACCGGCCGGTTCATCTGCGTCATCCGCGCCTGGTATGAACTCACCAGGGGCGCGAAGCCCTCGCGGCGGAAACGGTCGTAGTACGCCTCGATGGTTCCCAGCACATCGGCGAGCACGAGGGCGCGATCCCACACCACCCCGGTGAGCGTTCGGCACGACGCGGCGGCCGCACGCCATTCCGCGGGCCAGTCGTCCGGGGTGGCGTTCACGTTGATCCCCATGCCCACCACGACGTGGTCCACGCGTCCGGCCGACGCGGCGGACTCGGCAAGAATGCCGGCGATCTTCCCCGCCGCGCCCACGACATCGTTGGGCCACTTCACCATGAGATCCGTGTCGAGCAGTTTCGAGAGTGCCACCGATATCGCGGTGGCGATGGCCAGCGTCACCGCCAGGCTGGCACGCGCGTCGGCCTGCGGGCGCAGAATGACCGAACACATCACGTCGCGCCCCGGCGGGCTGGTCCACGCATGACCGCGCCGCCCACGCCCGCGCGTCTGGTAGTCCGCAACCACGATGGTCCCCTCGGGCTCGCCCGCCCGGGCCAGTTCCAGGGCAACGTCGTTGGTGGACTCCGTTTCGGGGAAGAAATACACGCGCCGGCCCAACCGCGCGGTGGCGAGGTAGCGCGCGAGTTCGGCGGGAAGCGGTCCGGCGGGCGAGGGATTCATCACAGGACATCCAGGCTCATCGACGCCGCGGGCGGCGAGTGGGTCAGCGCACCGACGGAGATGTAGTCGACACCCGGCAGCGCGAATTCACCAATCGTCTCCAGTACGATGCCACCCGACACCTCCACCTCCAGGCGGCGCCCGTCACCCGCGCGGCGCCACGCGCCGATGCGCGCCACCGCCGCGCGAACATCCGCGGGTGCGAAGTTGTCCAGCATGACGCGGTCGATGCGCGCGCTCGCCGGCGACGCCAGCACCGCGTCCAGAAAGTCCGGCGAATCCACCTCGAGCTCGACGAACGCCGCCCGTGGCGCCCGCACGATACGCCCCAGCGCCGCGTCGTGCCCCCCGGCCGCGCGCACGTGGTTTTCCTTGATGAGCACCATGGCGTGCAGGTCGCGGCGGTGGTTGCGCGCGCCGCCACAACGAACCGCGTACTTGTCGAGCTCCCGCCACAACGGAACGGTCTTGCGCGTGTCCAGGATGGTGACACCGGTGCCCGCCACCGCCCGCACGTAGCGCGCGGTGAGCGACGCGATGCCACACATGCGCTGCAGGAAGTTGAGCGCGGTTCGCTCGGCGCAAAGGATCGAGCGCGCGGAACCGTGCAGACTCACCAGGACATCACCGGCGCGGGCACGCGCGCCGTCAGCCAGCGGTGCCTCGAAGGACACACTGGAATCGACCTGCCGGAACACCTCGCGCGCCACGCCGGTTCCCGACACGGCGACTTCGTCCGCCACGCGGATCTCGGCGCGCAGCGGCGCGCCGTCGAGTTCCAGGTACGCGACCGTCGCGTCTTCCCGCGCGGCGTCTTCTTCCAGCGCCGCGCGGACCAGCGCGGTCACGTGCTCCGGCGCAGGGGGTTGCAGGTTCGGCCCAGTGTGGCTCACAGGTCCTCCCCACCACGCCCGCGCCGCCGGCGCGGTGCACGCTCGTCCGCCGCCGCAAGCTGCATGCGCATTTCGTCCAGGCGGTCGCGCAGGCTGGCCGCCTTCTCGAAGTTCATATCGCGGGCCTCGCGCAGCATCTCCGCCTCGATGGCCGCGGCGAGCGCCTCGGTGGGCGCGCCCGCTTCCAGCACCACGTCGGCGCCGTCGCGGCGCCGTGCATCCGCGACCGATGTCGACAGCACGACCTCGTCGAGCGACTTGACGATGCCCCGCGGGGTGATGCCGTGCTCCGCGTTGTACGCCAGCTGCCGGCGGCGGCGGCGGTTGGTCTCCCGCATGGCGCCGCGCATCGAGTCCGTCACGTGGTCGGCGTAGAAGATGACGCGCCCCGACACGTGCCGCGCCGCCCGCCCCGCGGTCTGGATGAGGCTGCGCTCGCTGCGCAGGAACCCCTCCTTGTCGGCGTCACACACCGCCACCAGCGCCACCTCGGGCAGGTCGAGTCCCTCGCGCAGCAGGTTGATGCCCACCAGCACGTCGAACTCGCCCAGGCGCAGGCCGCGCAGAATCTGCACGCGCTCCAGCGCGTCGATGTCGGAGTGCAGGTAGCGCACGCGGATTCCGAGCGATGACAGGTAGTCGGTGAGTTCCTCCGACATGCGCTTGGTGAGCGTGGTCACCAGCACCCGTTCCCCCATGCCCGCGCATACCCGTATCTCCTCCACCAGGTCGTCCACCTGCCCCTCCACCGGGCGCAGGCTGATCTCGGGGTCCACCAGGCCGGTGGGCCGGATCACCTGCTCCACCACCTCGCCGCCGGTGCGCGCCAGTTCCCAGTCGGCCGGGGTCGCGCTCACGTAGATGTAGCGCGGGATCATGCCGTCGAATTCGTCGAACTTCAGGGGACGGTTGTCGAGCGCCGAGGGCAGCCGGAACCCGTGCTCCACCAGGGTGAGCTTGCGCGAACGGTCGCCGTTGTACATGCCGCCCACCTGCGGCACGGTGACGTGCGACTCGTCAATCACGCACACGAAGTCCTGCGGGAAGAAGTCGAGCAGGGTCATGGGACGTTCGCCGGGCCCGCGGCCGGAGAGATGGCGGGCGTAGTTCTCCACACCGCTGCAGTATCCCACCTCCTCCAGCATCTCGCAGTCGTACAGGGTGCGCGATTCGAGCCGCTGCGCCTCCACGTTCTTGCCCAGTTCGCGCAGTTGCACCACGCGCTCCGCCAGCTCCTCGCGGATGGCCTTCACCGCCCGCTTCACTGCGGGCTCCGGGGTGACGAAGTGCTTGGCCGGAAACAGGGTCAGTTCCTCGATGCCGCGCAGCCGCTTGCCGGTGAGCGGGTCGGTGATGGAGAGCGATTCCACCGTGTCACCGAAGAACTCCACGCGAATCGCCTCCTCCTCGTAGGCGGGGCGGATCTCCACCACGTCTCCGCGCACGCGGAAACACCCCCGCGTGAAGGCGGCGTCGTTGCGTTGGTACTGGATGTCGACCAGGCTGCGCAGGAATTCTTCGCGGTTGAGCGCGTCGCCCGCGTGCAGGCGGATGGTCATGGCGCGCACCATCTCCGGCGACCCGAGCCCGTAGATGCACGAAACGCTGGAGACGACGATGACGTCCTGCCGCGTCATGAGCGAGCTGGTGGCGCGCACCCGCAGGCGGTCGATGTCGTCGTTGATGGACGCATCCTTGGCGATATACGTGTTGGTGGACGGCACATAGGCCTCGGGCTGGTAGTAGTCGTAGTAACTCACGAAGTACTCCACGGCATTGTTGGGGAAGAAGCCCTTGAACTCACCGTAGAGCTGTGCCGCCAGCGTCTTGTTGTGGGAAATGACCAGCGCGGGCAGCCCGGTCTGTGCGATCACGTTGGCAATGGTGAAGGTCTTGCCCGACCCGGTGACGCCAAGCAATACCTGGTCGCGCCGCTTCTCGCGCAATCCCGCCACCAGGGCCCGGATGGCCTGCGGCTGATCGCCCGTGGGTTTGTAGTGGGAAACAAGATCGAAGCCGCCCGCCACCGGCTTCACCCGGCCGGCCGCACGGCCTCGACCGGCGCGGCACTCCCCGTCTGTGCGCCCCCCGAACGCCGGCGCTCGCGCACGAGCAGGACGGCGAGAACGATGACCACCACGAGGAGAAGCGGAAAGACGAGCGACTTGAGCAGGCGCGGGGCACCCAGCTTCTCGACATGCAGGGCCTCTTCCACGTCCCACGACGGGCCGCCCCCGGTGCCGCCGCCGCCGCGCTGCCCGACCATGTCCCACAGCTTGCCGCCATCCAGCCCCAGGAACTCCGCGTAGTTGCGCAGGAACCCCTTGAGGTAGGTCTCGCTGGAGAACGCACCGAAGTCGTCCCCCTCCAGCGAGCGGATGGACTGCACCGAGATGCGCGTCTCGCGATTGACCTGCTCGATGGTGAGCTTCTTCTCCTCGCGCGCGGCGCGCAGGAGTTCCCCGACCGTCTTGCCCTGCGAGTTGTCCATAGGTACCGCCTATCCTCCCACGCGCGTCGTCCGCGGTCAATCAGCCGTCGGCCCGCAGCAGCCCGATCGACTCGCGTAGTTTGCCGAGCTCGGTCTCCAGCCGGGCCTGCTTCTCGCGTTCCCGCTCCACCACTTCCGGTTTGGCGCGCGTGACGAAGTTCTCGTTGGCGAGCTTCGCGCTGACCGCGGCGAGATCGCTTTCGACCTTGCCACGCTCGCGCTCCAGCCGCTCGCGTTCGGCGGCGAAGTCCACCACCCCGCGCAGCGGCACCACCACCTCGATGTCGCCGATGGGTGTGGCCGCGTCGCCCTTCTCCTTTTGCACCGCGGGGCCCGCGTCCAGCGAGGCCACGCCCGCCAGGCGCTGGATTCCGTCTTCGGCCTCGCGCAAGAGGGCGGCCCGGTGCTCCGGCGCCTGCACACGCACCGGAATGCGCGCCGCCGGCGCCACCCGGTAGGCGGCGCGGATGTTGCGCACCGAGGTCACCACGTCGCGCAGTAGCCCCATGCGCGCCTCGGCTTCCGCGTCCACGTCCCCGTCGTCGCCGCGCGGGTAGGGCTGTTCGAGCAGGAGCCCGTTCGTCATGGGCAGCACGCTCCAGATCTCCTCGGTCACATAGGGCATCAGCGGGTGCATGAGCTTCACCGACTCACCCAGCACATACAGCAGAACCGCCAGCACGGTGCGGCCATCGCCTTCGCCGTAGAGGCGAACCTTGGCCAGCTCCAGGTACCAGTCACAGAAGTCGTGCCAGAAGAAATCGTACACGCGCGCCGCGGCGTCGTTGAGCCGCCACTCCTCGCACGCCCGGTTGCTGTCGAGCGCGCAGCGCGACAGCGCCGAGAGGATCCAGCGGTCCTCCCAGGCGAGGTCGGGTGTAAAGGCAAGCGAGGAACCGTGCGCCGTGCGCCACGCGGAGACAAACGGTGACCCCTCACCCGCGCCGGGACCGTCCGCGAAGATGGGCGCCGTCTCCTTCTCCACTGCGCTCATCACCAGGCGCGACGCCTGCCAGATCTTGTTGGTGAAATTGCGGCCGATCTCGAGCTTGTCCTCGTCGAAGAACACGTCCTTGCCCGGCGGCGAGAGCATGGACAGCGTGAAGCGGAACGCGTCCGTTCCCCACTTGTCGATGATGTCCAGCGGGTCGGGCGAGTTGCCCAGCGATTTGCTCATCTTGCGCCCCAGGCCGTCGCGCACGATGCCGGTCAGAAACACGTGGCGGAACGGAACCTCGCCCATGAACTCCAGCGAGGCCATGATCATGCGCGCCACCCAGAAGAAGATGATCTCCGAGCCGGTCACCAGCACCGACGTGGGGTGATAGCGTTTCAGGTCCGGCGCGTTCTCGTCCGGCCAACCCATGGGCGAGAAAGTCCACAGCCACGACGAGAACCACGTGTCCAGCACGTCCTCGTCCTGGTGCAGCGCCGTACCGCCACAACCGCCGCAGGCCGACGGGTCCTCGCGCGACACGGTGAAGTGATCGCAGTCGTCGCAGTACCACACCGGGATGCGGTGACCCCACCACAGCTGGCGCGACACGCACCAGTCGCGGATGTTGGTCATCCAGCTCATGTACACGTTGCGCCAGCGCGGCGGATAGAAGGTAATCTCGTCGTTCTCGACCGCGCGCACCGCCGGCTCCGCCAGCGGCTGCATCTTTACGAACCACTGCCGCGACAGCAGCGGTTCGATGACGGTGCCGCAGCGGTCGTGCGTGCCCACCGCGTGGCGGTGGGGTTCGATCTTGACCAGCAGGCCTTCCTTCTCCAGCCGTTCCACCACCCGCTTGCGCGCGGCAAAACGATCCAGCCCCGCGAAGTCCTCACCCGCCTCGCGCGTCATCTTCCCGCTGCGGTCGATGACGATCACCGCGGGCAGACCGTGGCGCCGCGCGATGGCGAAGTCGTTGGGGTCGTGCGCGGGCGTCACCTTGACGAACCCCGAGCCAAACGCCTTGTCCACCGCCTCGTCCGCCACGATGGGCAGTTCGCGCCCCACGATGGGCAGCGTGGCCGTCCGGCCCACCAGCTTCTTCTTGCCGCGGTCGTCCGGGCTCACCGCCACCGCGGTATCGCCCAGCATGGTCTCGGGGCGCGTGGTGGCCACCACCACCTCACCGTGTGCGGACGGGTAACGGATCCACCACAGCTTCGAGTCGCGTTCCTCGTACACGACCTCCTCATCGGAGATGGCGGTCTGGCACGAGGGGCACCAGTTGACGATGTAGTCGCCCCGGTAGATGAGCCCCTTCTCATAGAGGCGCACGAATACCTCGCGCACGGCGCGTGAGCGTGGCTCGTCCAGGGTGAAGGCTTCGCGCGTCCAGTCGAACGCGCAGCCGAGCTGCTTCATCTGTTCGGCGATTCGCGCGTGGTGGTGGTCCTTCCACTTCCAGGCCTGGGCGAGAAATTCTTCGCGCGTCATGTCGGCGCGCGACTTCCCCTCCTTCGCGAGCGCCGTCTCCACCACCTTCTGGGTGGCGATGCCCGCGTGGTCGGTGCCGGGAATCCACAGCGTGTTGTAACCGGACATGCGCTTCCAGCGGATGAGCTGGTCCTGCACGGTGTCGCCGAGGATGTGTCCGACGTGGAGGACGCCGGTCACGTTGGGTGGCGGGAGGATGATGACGAACGGCTCCCGGTCGGAGTCGTCGTCGGGCGGGAAGATGCCGCGCGAGTCCCACTCCCGGTTCCATCGCGCGCGCGCGCCGGCCGGATCGAAGTGTTTTTCCATCATGGAGTCCGGGATTCGATGACAGAACCCCTTGGAGCACGGGAAGATAGCACCTCAGGCGCGCGGCGGTCAACCATGCTGGCGGCGCTACTCCCCACAGACCACCGCGAGTGCGGTGTGATCCGGGTTCACCGCGAGACGCGTCGCCGTGGGCGCACCCCACTCGCGCACATCGGCGACGCGTTCCCAGGCGCCGCCTGACAGCGGCCGCGCCGCAAAGATTTCGCCGCCGCCGCTCGCGAGCAGCACGTCGCCTATCCAGACCGCATCCTGGCCCTCCGCCGGCGCGTCGATGAGCCAGGCGGGTTGCGCCGCACCGTCCGGCAGGCGGAAGAAGCGGTACGCGTCATCCGCGCTGCGCATGGTGAAGGCCAGATCGCGGGTCCCGGGCACGCGGCGGATGAAGCGCCCGATGTCCCGTGCGCGCACCGTCTCCCGCTGCGAGGCCACGTCGACCGTGCGCAAGGTGTGCGGCTCCCCCACCACGAACACCGCAACCGTGGCGGCGTCGATCCATTCGAAATATCCCACCGAATCGACACCCGCCATGACCAGCCGCGGGTTGCCGCCGTCCGAGTCGAAGCACCACAGGCGCTGGGTGCTGTCCGCCTCCACGCGCACCGTGCAGAACCCGCCGCCGTCCGGCATCGGCGTCGGCGAATACTCGCTCTCCGGCGTGCGCGTCACCCTCACCGCCGCGCCGGAACCGGCGTCCCGGCGCCAGACATCAGTGCCGGTGCTGTCTCCGGCAACGTAGAGGAACGATCCCGACGACACGAAGGCGGGCTGGTTGTCGTAACCGGGCCGCCGGGTGGCGTTGACCCCGACCCCCACCCGCACCGCTCCGTCGTCCACGGTCAGCGGGGCAAGCCATATGTCGGAGCCCGGGAGTTGCGCGACAAGGGGTGCCGGCAGAAGGATTATCCACAATGCGAAACAAAGTGAGATAAGCATCGTAACGAACTGTTTATATGCCATATACAACGTCACACCCCCGGCACAAAAAGTGGGTTTTCCACCGTCCGCCGGTTGACCCCCCGGCAGGCTCCCCATTATAATGGGGAACCCCGGTTATCCAACGGGAAACACGCCCGTCGCCGTCCCTGACACAACTTTCGTCGCCTGGGCCGCCATTCGATCGCTCAACCATGCGCCACCTGCTGCAGCTGCTCTGCCTTGCCCTGATACTGGCTCCCACCGCGGGCCTCGCCGGGGACTATCAGCTCGAGAACGCATTCCCCTACCTCTCGTTCGCCTTCCCGACCGACATCCAGTCCGCCCCCGACGGCAGCAACCGGGTCTTCGTGGTCGAGAAGGGGGGCGTGATCAAGGTCTTCCCGAAGAAGTTCGAGGTGCAGCCGGGCGAGGTGACGGAGTTTCTCAATCTCGTCGGCAAGGTAAGGGCGTCGGGTGAAGCCGGTGCACTGGGGCTGGCGTTCCACCCCCAGTACGCGAGCAACGGCACGTTCTTCGTGTTCTTCGTCTCGGACTATCCGTACCGCTGCACCGTCGCGCGCTACCAGGTGAGCGCTGACCCCGACGTGGCGGACGAGTCCACCGAAACCATCCTCCTCGAGGCGCCCAAGGCGGGTGTGTGGCACAACGGCGGGCAGATTGCCTTCGGCCCCGACGGGTATCTCTACGTCGGCCTCGGAGAGGACCAGGTCGGCGAGTACGCCCAGGATCTGTCCGACCTGCGCGGATCGATTCTGCGCATCGACGTGGACGTGCCCGCGGCCCCGCCGGGCGGCATCGCCACCCACTACGAGATCCCCGCGGACAACCCGTTCGCCGGCAACGCGCAGGGCTACCGCGAGGAGATATTTGCGTACGGCTTCCGCAACCCGTGGCGTTTTTCGGTGGATCCGCTGAGCGGAGAGCTGTGGGTGGCGGACGTGGGCGAGGACACGTGGGAGGAGATCAACCGCGTGACCCCGGGCAGGAACTACGGGTGGCCGTACATGGAAGGCCCCGACTGCCTCGATCAGGGACAGTGCAACGCGCAGGGCGCCGCGCTCGTCGCGCCCTTCTACGCGTATGACCACAGTGAGGGCATCGCGGTGATCGGCGGCCACCGCTACTGGGGCCCGCGCCTGCCGGAACTCGCCGGCCTGTACGTGTTCGCCGACTACACCGGGGGCGTGGTGTGGGGGCTGCGCTTCGACGGCGCCGGACCGCCGGAACGTTTCGAGCTGGTCACGGGCGCGCCCAACCTGCTCACCTTCGGGGTGGGACCGACGCGGGAACTCTACGTGGCGTCCATCGACGGCTCCATCTACCAGCTCGCGCGAACCGTCACCGCCGTGGGCGACCGCCCCCATCCCGCCGCAAGCCGTCTGCTGGGCAACGTCCCCAACCCCTTCAACCCGGCCACCACCATCCGCTTCGCGCTCGCAGCCGCGGGCCGGGTGGAGATTGACATCTTCGCAGCCGGCGGCGAACACGTCCGCCGCGTGGTGGCAGAGGATCGCGCCGCGGGCCCGAACACGGCGGCGTGGCGCGGCGACACCGAGCACGGAACCCGGGCGGCGAGCGGCGTGTATATCGTTCGGCTCCGCGTCGATGGGGTGGCGGTGGACACGCAGCGCATGGTGCTGTTGAAGTAACGCGTCCCCCACTCGGGCGTTGACAGGCAGCGCCCGCGCGGGACAGAATCGAACGCACCCGCCCCGAGACATCCCCTGTGAAAGGTGAACGAGATGAGTTTCACGCGCACGACCATTGTCAGTCTTCTCGTTGCCGCCACCCTGATGACGACTGCGGCGCGGGCACTCGCGGTTCGTACCATCACCCGCCCGCTGCTGCTCAACCGTACCGCGGTTTCGGGGTACGCCGGAGCGGCACTTCCGGTGGGTGAGTTCTCGGATTCGCGCGAGGGCTACGGCAACCACACCAGCCAGGTCTTCGACTGGCCGCCGGATGAATGGGCGGTGGAGATCGAGTACTTCGCCGGGCGCACCTGGTCAATCGGCTTCAGCTACGCCGCTTCCACCTTCCAGGACAAGGACGACGCAACGCTGGAGACCGCTCTCGACACGTACTCGGGTTTCATTCGCGTGGTGGTGCCAACCGCCTTCCCGATCCGTCCCTACCTGCGCGCCGGCATGGGCGGCGTCACCCTCGAGTTCCTGGATCCGGAGGCGCGCTACAAGGCCGACTCCGCGTTTTCATTCCAGGTGGGTGGCGGCCTGATCTGGCTGCCGATGCGCTGGCTCGGGCTGAACGCGCAGGCGCTGTACTACGACGGCTCTACCTACGACTCGTACGTGGACGGTTTCTACGATTCGAATGGCTACCCGGTGGCGACCATCGTCGGCTTCGACGTGCAGTACTGGTCGTTCACCGGAGGCGTAAGCCTGTTCTTCCCCTGATCACGGCGCGCGTGCGGCGCCGGTCGGTCAGACGCCCAGCGCGATGGCGAGAATCCCGGCGAACATGGCGAGTTTGAGCGCACGGCTGACGCGGCCGAACACACGGCGCTCCGGCCGGCGCACCACCGCGAGCGCGCCCAGTATGAGCACCGGCGCCACCAGCACCTCCATGGCCAGGAAATAGCGGAGTCCGTACAGCCCCGCCAGCGCCGGCAGCGGCACCAGCACGGCCAAGAGCAGCATGGCCCCGGCCGCGACCCGCGCGGCCCGCTCCGGACCGGAGACCACCGCGAGGGTGCGCACACCCGCGTCGCGATCCCCTTCCAGGTCCTCACCCCCCTTGATCATCTCCCGGCACATCACGAACGCAAACGCGATCGCCATCGGGATCACGGCCGCGCCCGGCCAGTCCGCCGCCATGGCGCCGGCCAGAAACGCGCTCGCCGAGACCAGCGCCACGGTCACGTTGCCGGCAATCCAGGTGCGCTTGAGCACGCGCGCGTACGCGAACAGCGCCAGCTGCCACACCAGGGCCAGCACCAGCAACGGTTGCGGCAGTGCGATTGCCGCGAGCAGCGTGGTGGCGACGACGAGCACCGCGTACCACACCCGCGCCGCGCGCGGCGACAGGCGCCCCGACGGCAGCGGACGCCGCGGCTTGTTCACCCGGTCGATGGCGAAGTCGTAGTAGTCGTTGATCACATTGCCGGCGCCGGTGGCCAGTGCCGCCACCAGCGCGACCACCATCACGCGCGCGGATGCGGTCCCCGCCGCGACGTAGTACCCCGCCACCACACCGAGGCCGGCGGCGAGCATGTTGTGCGGTCGGATGATCTCCAGGAGTGCGAGGAAGCCGCGACGCATGCGCCCAGACTACGGGAAGTCCCAGCGAATCTCCACCCGGAACGCGTCGGTGGATTCGTCGGCGCCCTCGACGTGGTCACGGTTGTCGGACGACGCGTGCGCGTAAGCCGCCTCGAGCCAGCTGTTGCCGGCGAGTTCCCAGCGCGCGCCCACCTCGAACCCGAGCGACTTCTGCACCACACCCGATGGGAACGGCGGATCGGGATCGTCCACGCCCAGTTCGAACGCGCGGATCGGATTGCCCTCCCCCAGCCGGCCGCCGAACGCGGCCAGACTCACGCGCAGGTTGGCGCGCGGGTACACGTCGGCAGCGACGCGCCACGCGTCGGCGTCGCCCCCCGGCACACCACCCAGCAGCACGTCGCCCCCGGCGATCTCGCCCGCACCGCTCACGTACACCGAAAGCGAGTCGTCGTGCGAGTAGGTGTACACGTCCGCGCGGCGGTAACTGCCGCTCAGCGCGAGCCCCAGCGGCCGCGCGGGCACGAAGCGGAATCCCGCCTCCCAGGCGAGCTTGTCGGGGTAGCCGTCCTCGCGCTCGTACTGCAGGTCGTCGATCAGGAAACTGCCGTACACCGTCAGGTGGTCGAACAAACTGGTCTTGGCGTCCAGACACCACAGAATATTGTCGGCGTTGGTGCGCTCGTTGAACTGGTTGGCGTAAAGCGACGCAAACGGGAGCACGTACATCCAGTCCGGCCCGCGGCCGCCGTAGGTGACCGTCTCGCTCATGCCCACCACCGTGCGGCCGAAGGTCCCCTCCAGGCGGTGCCCCACCAGGTAGCGCTCCGGATCCGGAAACAGCTGGCCGAAGAAGGCATCGAAGCGGAACATCTTGAACACGATGCGCGTGCTCATCTGATCCAAGGAGTAGCGCTCGCCCGGCACCACCAGTCCGGCGTCCGCGGACGGCCCCCAATCGATGTAGTCGCGCCCCACCAGCACCTGAACCTGATCCCATGCCGCGACGACGTAGGAGCGGTCGAACAGCGACGTCAGCCCCTTGAAGCTCTTCTCGCGGCGCGACGGCTTCTGGTTGCGCGCGCGGTCGCCGCTCTCGGGGCCGAAGAGAAACCGGTAGCGCACGTCGTAGGTGACGCGCGCCCCCAGATGCACGCGGAACTCCGGGTCCGAGCCGATGTACGCCTCCACCTCGTCGCCGTACAGCGCCTGCTGCACGTAGGGGTGCACGTCGAGGTCGCCCTCCACCGCCACGCTGCGATCCTCAGCGTACCACGCGCGGTCGTAACGGGTGCGCGGGTCGGGGAGTTCCTCGCCTTCGCCGAACTCGCGTATCAACCGGTCGAGCTGGTAACGGTCGCGCGCGGAGAGATCCGCGCCGGCCGCGACCACGCGGATGCGGCCCACGATGGCGGCGAACTCGTGGCGCGAGAACGGCCGGTCCTCCGGGAGCACGCACAGGCCCAGCGTCTCGAAACGCTCGATGGCGCGATAGCTCCAGTTGTCGGTGGGAATGCGTTCGTTGCCCTGTGCGCGCGCCGGGACGGCTGCGATCATGACGACCGCGACCGCGATGACCACCCGGATCGCGGGGCGCACGGGCTCCGCTCCTAGGCGACGCGGCTGCGACTGCCGTGCAACCGGGCGTCGGCGGCGCGGTAGCTCTCCCGCGCCTCGTCGCGCATGTCGGCGCGATCGTACACCATGCCCAGCGCGTAGAACGCGCGGTGGTCGTCGGGCGTGAGTTCGGTGACGCGCTTGAGCGGCGGGATGGCGCGCGTGGGCTGGTTCATGTGGTTGTAGCACATCCCGATGTGATACAGGATGCCGACGTGGTCCGGGTTGGACTTCAGCGCCACCTGCAACATCTTGACCGCCTTCTCATAGAGACCTTTGCGGTAGAAGATCATGCCCACGAAGAACTGCGCATCGATGTGGCTCGATGCGAGCTTGATGGTACGACGGAACGACTCGAGCGCGCCGTCCAGATCGCCCTGCTCGTACAGGGCGATACCGAGGTTGTAGTTGGCTTCCACGCTGTCCGGCGCCAGGCGCAGCGCGTGCCGGAACTCACGCACCGCCTCGTCGTGACTGCCGTGTTCTCCGTAGAGCGCGCCAAGGTTGAAGTGCGCCTCCGCACTCATCGGATTGAACTGCAGCGCGCGGCGGAACAGCCGGATGGCCTGATCCCCGTCGCCGCGAAGATCCAGCAGATAACCCAGGTTGGTGTACGCCCGCGCGTGCCCCCGATCCAGCGCGATCGCCCGCCGGTAGCTCTCCTCCGCCTCGTTGTAGCGCTCGGCACGCGCCAGCGTGACACCCATGCGGTAGTGGCACTCGGCGTTCTCGGGCTCGAGCTCGATGGCCCGGCGGTGCGTGCGCAGCGCGTCCTCCACGCGGCCCAGCCGGTCGTAGATACGCCCCAGCGAGTAATACGCAAGCGCGCTGGCGGGCTGCGCCCCCACCAGCCGCTCGAAGTTGTCGCGGGCCGTGTCCAGCTCTCCCGCGTCGGCAAGAAACTGCCCCACGGCCTGGCGCAATGACGGGGAGATGGGCTCCGCCACCAGCCGGCGCACCACCGCGGTGGCGTCCGCCCGGCGTCCCTGCTCCCAGGCGGCCTGAGCCGCCTCGAAGCGCTCGCCCGCGTCCCGGGCCGGCTCGGCGCCACGGCGCCCGATCAACGGAATGCGGGAGGGCTTGTTGGAACGGTCGGCACGCAGCACAGATTCCTCCTCGAGGGACCAAAAACGGTCGAACATGCGAAAAATCAACGGGATCGGTGACCCGGGCGTCACCGTAGTATAGCCAGAAAAAACCTGTCAAGAATTATTGGGGATTGTGCAACTGAAGAGACGGAAGGGGTTTTGCCTGGTTATCCACAGGCCGGGCCGAGGAGCCCTCCGGGCAGCTTCCCGGGCCACGCACAGGGGTGGTAACGCGCCCGGGGCCCCGCGAGGGGAGAATCAGTCGTGGTCGCCCTCGTCCTCGACTTCCACGTCGACCACGACACGGATGGACGAGGAGCGCTCGAGCTGCGCCCGCGAAATGTACACGGTGGCATGCAGTTCCTCGACGATGGGAATGCTCACCATCGAGCGCGTGGTCGGGCGCCCGGCGGCCGGCTTCGCGGCGGCGGCCGGCGGCGTGGCCGGTGGCTCTTCCCTGGGGGCGGCGCGCTTGAACACCGGCGACGTGGGCGCCGCTGCGGGCGGTGCCTTTGGCGCGGGCTCGCGGCGCGGGGTGTGGCGCATGGGATCGGTGACGAACTCGCCCGGGCCCTCGTCTCGCGCCGTGTCGGATGCCGCGGACGCCTCGTCGAGCGACGGCAGGCGGCCGAGTGCCTCGTCAAACCCGGAATTGGGAATCGCCTCGAACAGGTCGTCAGGGTCGGCGGCGGTCCTGGATGCGGGTTTCGCTGGCGGGGCCGGCGGCGTGCTGGTGCGCGGGGCCGCGGGCTTCGCGGCAACCGGCTTCGCGGGCGCACCCCCGTGGCCGGGCGACTCACGCAACGCGAAATCGATGGCGTGATCCACCTCGTGCTCGTGCTCGATCTCCCCGTCCTCCGGCTGCGGGGACATCGCGGGCTTTCCGGGCCCCGCGAACACCTCGGCAAACTCGGGTGCCGGCTTCGGCGCCGGTGCGGGCCGGGGCGGCTCCGGTTTTGGCGCCGGAGCGGCGCGGGGCGGTTGCGGTTTCGGGGCCGGAGCGGCGGGCCGGGGCGCTGCCGCGGGCTGCGAAGGCGGCGTCACGATTTCCGCGGGCGTCTCCGCGGCCGGTTCCGGCACTGCAAGCCCGGCGGCTTCCTCGCGGTCCAGGCGCTCCTTGAGCACCCCGTAGACCCTGGTGGAGATCCCGTGCAGGGTCTCGTAGACACCGGTACCCAGCGTGGCCACCGCCTCGTAGGTGGTCACGCGCAGTGGGTTGAGTTTCGCGTCCAGCTCCTCGACCGTCATCGCGTCGGGAATGTCACGCTTGTTGTACTGGATCACCCAGGGAATCTCGTCCAGCGTCAACCCGTGCTCGTTGAGATTCTGTTCGAGGTTCTTCAGACTTTCGAGGTTCTCATCGAGCTTTGCGCGCGACGAGTCCGCAACGAACACAACCGCGTCCACGCCCTTGAGCACGAGCTTGCGCGTGGCGTTGTAGTACACCTGGCCGGGAACGGTGTAGAGCAGGAACCGCGTGCGGTACCCGTTGATGTCACCCAGTTCCAGGGGAAGGAAGTCGAAGAAAAGCGTGCGGTCGGTCTGGGTCTTCATAGAGACCATCTTGCCCTTGGCCGACTCGGGTGCCTTCTCGTGGATATACTCCAGATTCGTGGTCTTGCCACTCACCCCGGGACCGTAATAAACGATCTTGGCGTTGATCTCGCCGCCTGTGTAATTCAGCACGACCATGTTCGTCGCGTCCTTCCCGCCAGCTTGCGCGTCAATGTTGCTCGAAGTCGAGTTTGCCGCGAGTCTTGTCGCCGGAGCGGCCCACAGAAAAGTGCACTTGCTGCATGAGGCCAGGGTGAGAAAGCTCAAGCGCCTCTGTGATTTGGCCGCCCCGGCTTGGCGAAGAGGGCAAGTAACATGCCAACCATCACCCTCCCTTGCCCACACAACGCCAGTATCCACATGCGGTTGGGTCCGGCGGCCCCAACCGGGCGGGTCGCGGCCGCCGCCCGGGGTGCAATATGCTGCCGCGCTTGCAAAACGAGGAATGCAGCGACTACCATCGCAGCCTTCTCCCCATGAAGTCGAAACGTCGTGATGCCACGCTCCTCCTCTTCGGCGCAGTCCAGCTGACCGCCCTGTCCGCGGACCGTCTCAAACAGTTCTCCCTGATCGGCATGCTGGGCCTGCTGGCGCCGGGTTCGAGCGTGGAGTTGCTCAAGCTCACCCTCTTCATGCAGGTGCCGATCCTGCTGCTGACGCCACTGGCCGGCACGCTGATCGACCGCTGGCACAAGCCGGTCACGATACTCATCGTATCGCTTGCCCGCGCCGTGATCCTGCTCGCGGTACCGGCCGCGTTCCTGCGTACCGGCTCGATCTACACGCTCTATGCGGCCGCATGCCTGCTCTCAATGTTCGACCTGGTGTTTGCGCCCACCCGATCCGCACTGTTGCCCGAGATCGTGCCGCACGAACGTTTGCTGTCGGCCAACGCGGTCTTCTGGGCCCTCGGCATCGGGGGTACGCTGGCGGGGTTCCTGGTGGGTGGCTGGTTGTTCGACTACCACTCGTGGATAACGAGCTTCTACACCGACGCACTCCTGTACGTGGCGGCGGCGGTGCTCATGGTTCCAATCGTGTTCGCACACCGTCCCGCGCTGCAGGCGGTTCGGATTCCAGACGATCCGGTGCGCAGCGAGTTCCGTCTCTTCACCCGGTCCATCTCGGACGCGCTAAACCTGCTGCGCCAGAGCCGCGATATCCGCGCCAGCCTGGTGGCCCAGGCCGGGTTGTTCGCGGTGGGCGGGGCGCTCAGCATCGTGGGCATCGCGCGCATCCAGGAGGTCTCGCCCCCCGGCAAGACCCTCTTCCTCTCCCAGGTGGGCGCCGCGTTCATCGTGGGTCTCATCCTGGGCTCGGCCATCATCGGGATGTTCCGAAACCGCGTCATCGCCGACCGGACCGTGTCCGTGGGCACACTCCTGTGCGGGGTCGCCATTGCCGGGCTGGGGCGGGCCGAATCGCTCATTCCCATGGGCATCTGGGCGGTGCTGCTGGGCGGCGCACTCTCCCCCGTGTTCATCGTCACCGAGACCCTCATGCAGAGCCAGAGCCCGCCCCAGTTTACCGGGCGTGTCTTTGCCGCGCGCGAGGCGCTCATAAAAGCCACCTATATAGCGACCGCCATCATCGCCACGGTGATCAACGCCTTCGTCTCCAAGACCGCCATCCTGGTGGGATTGGGCCTGTTTCTTGCACTGTTCGGCGTCATCCTCGAACGCACTCAATGGCTCAAGGTGGAGAAATCATGAAGAACCGCAATACCTCTTCGGGCGTCGTCGAGAAGATGATGAAGGAGATGTTCGCCCGGCTGCTGAACATAGAGGTCAGCCAGTCGGTGCTGGACAAGCTCGTACCGGTTATCGAAGGCGTAACCGAAAAGGTGGACGGCCAGATCGACCTGGACACGGTCCAGGGGCAGAACACGTTCCGCGCGCTCATCTGCAGCATGGTTGCGCACGGATGGGGCCTGGGAATGCATCCCGACAACAACCCCAACGCCAACCTCGACGGCAAGACCCTCGAGGTCAAGGCGTGCAAGGACATCCTCGTACCCATGGAAACGATGAAGTCGATTCGCTACGTGAAGAAGGACCAGTACGGCCGTGTGCGCAAGGCCCTGTTCGAGCCGGATCAGAACGCGCGCATCTGGGGATCCATCGACGACATGCTCGAGAAGCTCGCGCGCGAGAAGTGGCAGGAGTAGCCGTTCACGAGGCGTGCCCGCCGCCGTTGCCGTTCCCGCCGTTGCGCTTTTCCAGTTCCACCACGCGCCCGCCTTCCTTGAATTCCACCGAATCCATGATGTTCTTCATGAGATAGACGCCGCGGCCGGAGGCGCGCAGCAGCGCCTCGCCCTGCGTCGGGTTGGAGACATCCTCCAGCTTGAACCCGGCGCCCTCGTCGCGCACCCGCATTCGAAACCGGTTGGGACTCACGTAGATCTGAATGCCCACCCGCTTGTCGGGGTCGGAGCCGTTGCCGTGGACGATGGCGTTGGTGATGGCTTCGTCGCACGCCAGCGGTATGTTGACGCGCGTGTCCTGCGGCGGGTAGCCGAACTCCTTGAGCAGGCTCGAAATATGGTAGTTGATGCCGATCACGTAGGTGAGGTCGCTGGGGATGAGAAAGTCGACGCGGACACTCGCGCGCCGCATCAGGTCCGGGTGGCGCTTGAAGTTGGGCACGTTGGGAACCGCGGTGGCGATCTCGCGCCCGAGGCTGATGCGCTCGAAGGGCGGCAGCAGGATGCCGTGCACCCCGATGGACTGCAGGCGCAGCGCGCTCTGCTGGTCGCACTCGCCCAGCACCGCGATCATCACCAACTGCGGGTATTCCAGCCGCACGCGCCGCAGCGCGGGAATGTCCAGGTTGGCGCCCCGGCGGAAGACGAGGATGACGAATGCGAGGGGCAGGCGCTCGAACTCACCGAGGGCGGTCAGGAGCGCATCGAGAGACGAGAAGCGTGCGGCGGCGGCGGGAGCGTCCGTGCACAGGGAGAAGACCTGCTCCAGGTAGGCAGGCTCGTCGGCGACCACGAAGACGGCGCGCTTTTCCTTCATGGCGCGCAGCACCGGGGGAGCACCGGCGGGTGAATCAGAAGACTTCCTGGCCATCGGCCAGAATCTCGTTCAAGGCTTCCTTGAAGTAGTTGGTCGACTGCGCAGCTTCCGGGCCGACCTTTTCCTTGTAGAGTTCCCATGACTTCTTGATCTCTTCGCCCAGTGCTGTCATCAGGGTTCCGTCCTCGAGTGCTTCGTCCCGGCGCTCGCGGTTGTAGTACAGAATATCTGAGACGAGAACGCGCGCCAACCTCTTTGCCCGGTCTTCGGGGCTTCGTCCCCCGCGGGACGGGCGCGATGATGGCTTGGCCGTCGCGGGCCGGCCGGCCGGCGCCGGCGCTTCCATTTCGGGAGCGGCGGGTGCGGCGGCGGGTTGGGATTTCTTCTTTGACGGGGCTGCCACGCCGGCCGAAACCGGCTCCGGGCGCGGCTCGAGCATGAACACACCCCGGCACTGCGGGCAGCGCACCTTCAGCGCCTGGTCCGGGACCCTCTCCTCGGGCAGGAAGTACTTTGCCGCACAGCTCTGGCACTGAATGATCATCGCGCAATCACCCCGTCGGTTGCTCGGAATCGGCCTTTGCGCGCCGCGCGGGCCGCGGCGTGGCCCGGTGTCGGGCCCGGCTGCCATGCGGCCGGGCCGGCAGGCGCCGGTCGTTACCCAGCAAATATCACGCCAGCAGCGGGTTCCCTTGCCCCGGGCAAGAAAAGAGGCGGGCGGCCGACCCCGAGGGATCGCCGCCCGCACTGGCAAAAGCTGCCGCTTCGGGAAATCCCGCCGCGATCAGTACTGCTCCCAGACAAAACCGATGTTGATCCCCCAGTAGGTGAGATCCACGTCGTTGCCCGTAAGGTCCTGCGCGGTGGGCGACCAGTTGTAGCGGGCGTTGATCATGAACCCGGCGCCGGACTGCATCGGAAAAATGACACCCACCTCGGGGGCGAGCCCCCAGTCCCACGTGTCATCCTTGACCGCCCAGACCCCCAGCGCGAACTTCTGGAGGACGATGAAGCCACCAGCGTTCAGGCCCATGTACAACTGCGTCCCCCGGCGTTCACCGAAGTAGCGGTGGACGTTCACCATGAGCGGGAACGCGTTGATGTAGCGGTCCTGGGTTCCGGTCACGGTGACGTCGCCAAAGGCGTCCGTGCCGGTGCGCCGTTCGTGGAAGATGTTCCACCCCGCCATGAAACCGGCCGTGGTCTTGGGCTTGACCACTTTGCGGAAGTCGAGACCAAAGCCGCCGAAGCTCGTGCTGTTCACGAAGTCCTTGGTGTCGCCGGATGGAATCGATATCTGCCAGGTCGCCGCGCCGTACCACTCCTGCGCGCGGGCGCCGCTCACGGAACCGAGCATCAGCAAGCACGCCAACGCAAACATCATCATGTTCCTGTAGTTGTTGCTCATCACTTGCCCGCCCCGAGGTATTTGGACTGCGCGAACGCCTGGTTGATCCCGCTCTTGATGCGCTGCCCGTTGCTGTTCTTGTCCGAGTAGCCGTTGAGCGCGGCCAGCCACGCCACCGGTACCCTGCTGGCGCCTGGATCGCGCCGCGCCATGTTGATGAGGATGGTGCCGATCGTGTATGTGTACGATCCCCAGTAGGGCGGGTAGTACCAGCCGCAGTAGTAGTAGCACCCGTACGAATAGTAGCCCCGGTATTCGGTGGTGGTCACCGCCATCACCAGGATCACATCGGCGGCGTTGGTATCCGCCACCTCGGTGAAGCCCAGGCCATCCATGTTGCTCCTGACCTGCGCGAGCATCTGCGCGTCGTAGGCGCGTGAGATTTCATCCTTGCCGTCACCCACGAGGTGATAGACAGAATCCACCAGGGCGTAATTCGTGAGGTCCGCAAAATCGACGGCGTTGTCGAATGTCGTGACAACGACGTCTGCCTCGGACACCGTCAGGCTGTCGCCCGGATAACACGAGGCAAGCAGCGCCGCGGCCCCGCACACCAGCACCACCGCCATAATGGGCGCGAGAGAACGCACCCGCATGAAAGAACGCATGATATTTTCTCCTTGTTCACGGCGGCTTCCACCGCTCCAGGGCATTCTACGACGCAGGGCGAAGCCCGGCAACCCGTTTCATTGCCCCGATTCTGCCTCCGGTCCGAACGTGGCCAGATTGCCCACCCGGAACCAGCGCCCGTCGCGGCTTTCGTACAACTCGATCCACGCGCACACGAACTCGACGCGCTCGCTGGTGCCATCACCCTTCTCCTGCAGGCCGCGCGCGCCCACCCGCGCGATCACCCAGCCCAGCTGGCCATCGGGCGATACCTGCACCACCGGCTCGATGAGGTCTTCGTAGGTTTCGAAGCGCGTGCTGGCCAGGTAGGCGCCAAACTGCCGCCGGCGTTCCTCCAGCGTCGGGAAGGTGACCTCGCCGCGGCCGGACGTCACGTAGTCTTCCGACTCGCGTGCCACGATGGCCGCGGCGTCACCGGCGCGGTGCGCGGCCAACACCTCCCGGTGCAGCGCCAGCAGCTGGGACACGGCCGCATCGCGGGAGAGCGTGCCCGCGGGTGTGGCGCCACCGGTGGCCAGGAGGGTGACGAGGGCGGCGATGCGAAGGGCGATGTGCATGTCATGACTCCCGGGTTGTGGTTTGCGGCCCACCGCGCTCCAGGTCGAGCAGCGCCTGCTTGCGCCAGCGCCCGCCGCCGTAGCCACCCAGCTCGCCGCTCTTCTTGACGACGCGATGGCACGGAATGAGGATGCCGATGCGGTTCATGCCGTTGGCGGTTCCCACGGCGCGCACCGCGGCGGCGCTGCCGATCTCGCGCGCGATATCTTCGTAGGAGCGCGTCTCTCCGTACGGGATGCGCAGCAGCGCCGCCCACACGGCCTCCTGGAACGGCGTACCCGGCGCCTCCAGCGCCACCTCGAAGCGGCGCCGCGTGCCGGCAAAGTACTCTTCCAGCTCCGCGCTGGCGCGCCGCAGCACGTCGGTGACGCCGGGCACGATGGCGCAGTCGAAACGCCGCGAGAGAATCTTCATCTGCCGGGCCAGCATGCGCCGCGTGGTGTACTCGGCCAGGCACACCGCGCGCGGCGTCGCGCCGAGGATCATCGGTCCCAGCGGCGTGGTGGCGAGGGTGACCGCAATGGCGTCGCTCGCGCGCGCCCGCCCCGGCGCGGTGCCGAAGGCCTTGACAAACGCGTCACGGAAGCCGCTGTGCGACTCGTAGCCGTGCTCGAACACGACGTCGTCGATGCCCGCCCCCTCGCGGATCTCCGTGAGGGCGTCGATCATGCGCCGGCCGCGGCACCAGGCGTGGAAGGTCATGCCGTGGCGCTCCATGAAGTAGCGCCGCACGCGCGCCGGGTCGAGCCGCATGGCGCGGATATCGTCGTCGCTGATGCGCGCACCCGGGTCTTCCTCCACGCGGTCGATGAGGCCGCGAATCCATTCGGGCGCCGCCCCCGCGGCTTCCATGGGCCGGCAGCGGCGGCACGCGCGGTAACCCGCAAAGATGGCGTCACGGGCGCTCGCGAAGTACTCGATGTTTTCGGGCAGCGGCTTGCGCGCCGGGCACGAGGGCCGGCAGAAGATCCCCGTGGTGCGCACCGCGAGCACGAAGACACCGTCATAAGACGCATCGCGCGCGAAAACCGCGCGCTCCATTTCCCGGGTATTGGGCATGGTCTGGTTCATCGCAATCCCTCCGCGTTCGTGTTCGCGGGGCAACATAGCCGCTCCGGCGCGGAGCGCTCCACCGGAGAATCGACACCGAATTCGGATTGTAACGCTACGAGACCGCGAATGCACCCGCGGCGACGTCCTCGGAGAGCACGGCGCGCAGGTGGTCCCGGCAGCGGCGGCCGTCGGAGCTCCCGAGCCGCGCGTCCGCGTCCAGCAGGGCCTTGACCGCCGCGCTGGCCCGCTCCACCAGCGCCCGGTCGCGCAGCGGGTTGGCCACGCGGAAACCGGGCACGCCGTGCTGGCGGGTTCCCAGGAACTCGCCGGGTCCGCGGATGCGCAAATCCTCCTCGGCGATACGAAAGCCGTCCGCCTCGCGCACCAGCACGCCCAGGCGGTCCATCGCCTCCGGCGACGCACCGTCACCCACCAGCAGAAAACAGAATCCCTCGCGCCCCCCGCGCCCCACGCGGCCCCGCAACTGGTGGAGTTGTGACAGGCCGAACCGCTCGGCGTGGTGGATGGCCATGATGGTGGCCTGCGGCACGTGGACCCCCACTTCGACCACCGTGGTTGAAACCAGCACGCGCACAACGCCGGCGTTGAACGCGTTCATGACCTCGTCCTTCTCGGTCATGGTCATGCGCCCGTGCAGCACCGCCATGGGCACGCCCTTGAGCAACCCGGCCGACAGTTCGGCGAAGGCCCCCTCCGCCGCCTCCATGTCCTGCTTCTCGGTCTCTTCGATGAGCGGGTACAGCAGGTAGGCCTGCTCCCCGGCCGCCTGGCGCTCACGGATGTACGCATACATCGACTCCCGCTTCTCGGGCGGAACCACCCGCGTCTTCACCGGCGCGCGTCCCGGCGGCATCTCGTCGATCACCGAGATGTCGAGGTCGGCGTACGCGGTGAGCGCCAGCGTGCGCGGAATCGGCGTCGCGGTCATCACCAGAATGTGCGGATCCTGCGCCGCCAGCACTGCGCGCTGACGCACGCCGAAGCGGTGCTGCTCGTCGATCACCGCCAGCGCAAGGCGGCGGAAGGCGACGTCGGACTGGATCAGCGCGTGCGTCCCCACCACCATCTGGATGCTCCCGTCCTTGAGACCCGCGTGTACGCGCTTCTTGTCCGGCGCCTTGAGCGAGCCCACCAGCAGCGACATGCGCACGCCCAGCCGCTCCATGTGCGGCACCAGGGTGCGGAAGTGCTGGATGGCGAGGATCTCGGTGGGGACCATCATGGCCGCCTGGTGGCCCGCCTCCACCGCGGCCAGCATGGCGGCACCCGCGACAATGGTCTTTCCGGAACCGACGTCTCCCTGCAGCAGGCGGTTCATGCCGTGCGGCGTGGCGAGGTCGGCGTGGATCTCGTCCAGCACGCGCTGCTGGGCACGGGTGAGGGAGAAACGTTGCGCCTCGATGAAGCGCCGCTCCAGTTCGTACGCGGTGGCCAGACGCGGGCGGGCCGCCTGTTCCATGCGCCGCGCGCGCTGCAGCGAGAGGATGAGCTGCATGTAGAACAGTTCCTCGAGCTTCATACGTTGCAGCGCCCGTTCGCGCGCGTCCTCGTCGTCGGGAAAGTGCATGGCGCGCAGCGCAGCGATGCGCGAGGGCAGGTGATACTCGTCCACCAGCTGCTGCGGCAGCGTCTCCGCCACCGCACCGGCGTGCGTGTCGAGCACCTTCGCCATCACCGAACGCAGGTAGCGCTGGGTGACACCGCTGGTGAGGCGGTATACCGGAACGATTTTCCCCGGCGATTCGTCTCCCTCCTCGCCGAGCAATTCGAATTCCGGGTTCACCACCTGCCGCTGCCCGCGAAAGAAGGTGAGCCGGCCGCTCACCACCAGCTCCCGGCCCGGTCTGAGATGCTTCGCCAGGTACGGCTGGTTGAACCACACCACCTGCACGATGCCGGTGTCGTCACCGACCGCTGCCGTGAGGATGGACCGGCGCCGAAAGGGTCCGCGCTGGGTGACGCTGAGCACGCGGGCCACGAAGGTCTCTTCGATGCCGGGCTGCAGGCGCGCGATGGCGGCCAGCTGCCGGCGGTCGTAATAGGTTCTGGGAAAGTGAGTTAAGAGGTCGTTGACATTCTCGATGCCCAGCCGGCGAAGGTTGAGGGCACGCGCGGGCCCGACCCCTTTGAGGTACTGGCAGGCGTCCTCGAGGGCGGGGGGCGGCCGGCGGGCCGCAGGGCGGGCTCGTTCCTGAACCATCGACAACTCCTTGCCTTACGCGTTCGGCTCTGGTATGGTAAGCCAACCCCGGTTCCAGGGTCTATAACGGAGGTACATGGAATGAGCCGTCGCTGCGCCGTATGCGCCAAGGGCCCCACTGTGGGCAACAAAGTTAGTCACGCGCACAACCTGACCAAGCGTCGCTGGTTGCCGAACCTGCAGAAGATCAGGGTTGAGATCGACGGTCGCGTAAAGACCGCGTCCGTCTGCACCGCCTGCATCCGCACCGGCAAGATCAAGAAGGTCATCTAGCGGCGGCACGCAGGATTGCTCCGCGCATGACGGCGGCCCGAGGAATCGGGGCGCCGTTTTTCATTGCCCCTCCCCTTCACGCAGGACTGGAAGCACCGCACCGTACCGGCATGTGAACTAACGCCGTTGGGATTGCGGACCCATCAGTCCGCGATAGCATCCGCCCGTGCCCGGGGGGTAAATCTCGGGGGGCTCGGTTGACGGAGGGGAGTAACGTGGCTAGACTCAAGTCGAAAGGATTCTCGGAGCATCGACGGCCTGTTAGTTCGGGGACAAGTTTCCTCTTCCTGTATCCCGTTCCACGAAGTTACGGCGCCGGGCCCTCGGGAACCCTTTCTTTTTTTATGCGTCGGGGATGGGGATCTTGTCCACGGTGAGGAGGGTGCGTGCCATCACGTCGTGCGGATGGCGCGCCATGAACCGCCGCAACGTTGCGTCCGCCTCGCGGCCCCGGCCATCGCGGCGCAGCGTGACCACCAGCCCCAGCACGGCGTCCGAATAGTCCGGATTGATGGCCGCCGCACCGGCGTACGCGTCGTGCGCCCCCGCCACATCGCCCCGCTTGAGCAGAATGTCGCCGCGGATCTTGTGGAGATCGGCGAAGTCGGGCTGGGCTTCGAGCGCCGCATCGATCTGCACCTCCGCCGCCTCCCAGTCGCCCGCCAGGTAGTGCACCAGCGCGAGCTTCTTGCGCGCATCCACGTAACCCGGATTCAGGGCAAGCGCCTCATCGAAGCAGCGCACCGCCTCCTCCGCCCGGTCCATGCCCAGAAACGCCGTTCCCAGCAGGCACATCGCGTCCGCGTGGCCGGGCGCGGCGCCCAGGGCGGCCTCGAACTCGGCCGCGGCCTCGCTCCAGCGCTCTTCGCGCAGCGCGTGCACGCCGAGATCGATGCGCGCGGCGGAGAGGTCGGGCCTGAGTTCGACCGCGCGGCGCAGCGACGCCGCCGCCTCCGCCGTCATGCCCGCCGCGTAGAGCGCGAGCCCCGCGAGGTAGTGGGCTTTCGCGTAACCCGGTGAAATCTCCAGCGCGCGCGCCAGCGCCGAGCGCGCGCCGTCGAAGTCACCCAGTGCCAGGCGCGACAGCCCCAACTGGCAATGCACGTCGGCGTAGCTGCCCTGCTCGCCCACCGTGCGCTCCAGCTCTTCCACGCTGGTGTCGTAGTCGCCGCGGCGGAACAGTGCGGCCCCCAGGTAGTAGCGCGCCTCGATGTAGTTGGGGTTGATTTCCAGCGCGCGGCGCAATGCGTCCAGGGCGGTATCCAGTTCCCCGTTCTCCATTCGCGCCAGGCCAAGCCGCGCGTGCAGATCGGCGTAGTGCGGATGCCGATCCAGCGCGGACTGGAACAACTGCGCCGCCTGGTGGTACTCCCCGCGGTTGAACGCATTGGTGGCCTGGCGCAAAGACTGCGCGTATCCCTCGGGATCCGAGACCATCTCGCGCAGTTCCTGCAGAACCGGCAGGTCGAAGGCGCGCGCCTCCAGCTTCTCAACGAAGATGCGGCTGACCGGGTTGGGCGTGCTGCGCACGAGTTCCAGCGCACGACCAAAGCTCTCGCTGGCGCGGTCGAAGAAGCCGGCGTCGTGGAGGGCAATGCCGAGCAGACAGGTGGCCTCGGCGTACTGGGGGTTCAACTCGACCGCGCGCCGGAGGTGTTCGATGGCGGTCTCGAGATTCCCCTCCTGGTGCTCGACCAGGCCGAGGTAGTAGTGGAGGTCGGGATAGTGCGGGTTCTCGTCCAGCGCACGGGCGAAGTGCTGACGGGCGCCCCCCATCTCACCCCGGTGCAGGTGGGCGGTGCCGATGCGGGCGTGGGCCTCCGCGGCGTAGAACGCCCCGAGCTTGGCGTAGGGGTTGGCCCGGCGGATGCCGTCCTCGACGACCTCCTCCAGCACCTGCACGGCTTCGTCGTAGTTCCCCTCGTTGTAGAGCTGTATGCCGCGATGGTAAAGATCTCCGGCCGATCCCCGCAACAACCGGGTCCAGAACGACACTTCGCCTCCTGTCGATCAGTCCATCTGCTTGCGCACGAACGTCGGGACGCGGAACACTTCCGGATTGAACGACCGGATGGATCCGTTGTCCATGATCACAGGCTCGTCAGATTCCTCCGGATCCTCCTCGAACTCGATCATCGAGTTCCCGCTGGCGAGGATGTCCGGAAAGCTGATCACCGGCTCCTCGTCATCCATCGGCTCGCCATCGGATATCCGGCTCATCATCGGCACGCTCTCCACGCGGGGCGGCTGTGCAGCGGCCGCGGGCTGCGCGGGCCGCGCTTCGGGGCGCGGCTGCCGCGCCGGCACCGGGCGGGCCACATCCGCGGCGGGCGCCGGCGTGCGTGACTCGGCACGCGGGGCGGCGACCACCGACGAGTGCGCCGACACCTGGAAGCCGGTTGCAATCACGGTGACACGCACCTCACCCTCGGGAACGTACTCGTCGATAACCGTTCCCAGGAACACGTGCGCACCCGCCCCGGCCTCGTTGTTCACCACGGTGGCCGCCTTGCTGATCTGGCGGATCCCGAGCGACGCGGGCCCGGTGATGTTCACCAGGATCGACGTGGCACCCTGGATGGATACGTCGTCGAGCAACGGGCTGTGGATGGCCATGAGCGCCGCTTCCTCCGCGGCGTTGGGGCCGCTTGCCACCCCGGATCCCATCAACGCCGCACCGCCGTTCTTCATGACGCTGCGCACATCGGCGAAGTCGAGATTCACCACGCCGGTCTCGGTGATCAGCGAGGAGATACCCCGCGTCGCGCCGCACAGCACGTCATCGGCGGCGGCAAACGCGTCCAGCATCGAGGTGTCGTCGTCGGAGGTCTCGAGCAACTTGTCATTGGGGATCACGATCAGCGTGTCCACCGACTCCGCGAAGGTGGCGATGCCGGTCTCCGCCTGCCTGAGCCGCGGCATCCCTTCAAAGAAGAAGGGGCGCGTGACGATACCCACCGTGAGCGCGCCGGCTTCCCGGGCCAGCGCCGCCACCACCGGCGCCGCGCCGGTGCCGGTGCCACCCCCCATGCCTGCGGTGATGAACACCATGTCCGCGCCCGCCACCGCGGTTCGGATGGCCTCGATACTCTCCTCGGCGGCCTCGCGCCCCACCCGGGGGTCGCCGCCGGAGCCGAGCCCGCGGGTCAGGTCCTCACCGATCTGGATCTTGGTGAACGCCTGCGACTCGCGCAGCACCTGCAGATCCGTGTTCACCGCGACGAAATCCACGCCCTTGAAGTCAGCCGAAACCATCCGGTTGACCGCATTGCCGCCCGCGCCACCGACACCGATGACTCGCAGCACCGTGAGCTTCTTGTCCTCTTCCAGTTCGAAGCGCATGGTCTTCTCCTTCCCGCCGGTCAGATTAAACTGGCGATGGCTCGTTTGACTTGATGCAGTCCCAGCGTGAAGCGACCCGCTCGCTCCGACGCTTCCTCGCCGGCCGCCCCCACGGGCGCCAGCGTTCGCAGCAATCCGACGCTCGTCGCGAAGCGCGGGTGCGCCACCACCTCCGCGAGTCCGCCGACCCCGGCGGGAGTTCCGATGCGCACCGGCAGGTCGAAGACCTGCTCGGCCAGTTCGCGCATGCCCTCCATCATGGCGGCACCGCCCGTCACGACGACACCGGCCCCCAGGGTCCGCTTCAGGCCGTTGCCGCCGATCTGCTGGTCGATCAGCCCGAACAACTCCGTCAGCCGCGGCTCGATGATGCCGCTGAGCACCTGGCGCGCCACGCGCCGGGGCCCGCGCCCGGCCACCATCGATACGTCAACGGCCGCGCTCCCCGGCACCAACGTCGAGACCGCGCAGCCGTGTTCCACCTTGAGGCGTTCCGCCTCGCGGGGGGAGGTCCGCAGGCCATAGGCGATATCCGCCGTCACATTGTGGCCGCCGAGCCCGATGACGCCGCTGGCGACGACGCATCCGTCGGCCACCAGCAGCACGTCGGTGGTCCCACCGCCGATGTCCAGCACCATGACACCGGCCTCGCGCTCGTCGCCTGTCAGCACCGCCGTCGCCGACGCGAGCGGCTCCAGGACGATCTCGCCCAGCTCCACGCCGGCGAGCATCAGCGTCTTGGCCAGGTTGTCCAGCGCGGGACGCGATGCGGTCACAACGTGGACGCGCGCCTCCAGGCGCGCGCCATACATGCCGGCAGGCTGTCGAATTCCCCGCTGCCTGTCAACGATAAACTCCTGTGGCAGGGTATGAATGATCTCACGATCGGGTGGCAAGGAAAATTTGCGCGCCACGTCCAGCGCGCGCGCCACGTCGTCGTTGCCGATCTCGGAGTCGGCCCCCGCCACCGACACCACGCCGCGGCTGTTCATGCTGCGAATGTGCTCACCCGCCGCACCCACGTTGTAGCGCCGGGGTGCCACCGCCGCCATCTGCTCGGCCTCGCGGACCGCCTGGATGACGCAACTGCGGGCGCGGTCGATATCCACCACGACGCCCTGGCGCATTCCCTCGGACGGGGCGACCCCCACACCGATCACGCGCAGGACGGCGCCGGTTTCCTCCGCCACCAGCGCGGCCACCTTGGTGGTTCCCATGTCGATGGCGCCGATGACCTTTCTCGGGCTCTTCATGATCATGCCCTTCCCTCCTTCACACCGTTTGGGGCTAGATGCCGCTGCGCAAGACGACCTGATTGTCGAAGCGCAGATCGATCAGACGGCCCGGCGACTCCCGCCTCGCCAGTTCGTCACGCAACAGAAAGAACTTTCGCAAGCGCTTCTCGAAGTCCGCATCCCCCACCAGCAGGACGCAGTCCTCGCGCAGCGACCGGATCGACAGGCCGGAGCTGGTGGCACGCAGCTCCGCGATCTCCTCGGCGAACTCGCCGCCCCACGAGCGGCACACGACCAGCGCCTCCAGCGCACCCGTCACCATGGGGTCGCGGCACACCTCACCCGGCCGCACCTCGGCGGCGGGAACACCGGTGATGGTGGGCAGGTCGAGCAGGGCCGTGTAGGTGTCGCCGGGCATGACCATGCCCGCGGCGTCGATCTCATAGAAACGGTCGGTAAACACCAGCGCCACCGGCTCGCGCTCGGTGATGCTGTAGGTGACCCGGTTGGGAAGCACACGCCGGGCGGTGACGCGCTCGATGCGCGGGTGCGCCTCCAGACGGGCCTCGCACGCATCCAGTGGCGCCAGCAGGATGTTGGCGCCGTCGAGATCGGCGACCAGCCGGCGCAGGTCGTTCTCCGGAACGCGCGAGAGCCCGGCGAGTTCCACGCGCTCGATGGCGAAGCGTTGCGAGGTGGTCGCGTAGTTGTACAGGTACATCGACGACACGATCAGCACACCGACGACAAACACCGCGATGACGCGGCCCGCACGCGCACGAATCGCCGCCTTGCGTTCACGACTCTTATCCACGATTGCCAATGACGATCACCTCCGTCTTTAGATCCACGCCGTATCGTGCCCGGACCGCGTCGCGCGCGATCTCAATCAGCGCTTCCACATCGGCGGCCGTGGCATGGCCGTCGATGTTGACAATGAAATTCGCGTGCAGGTCCGAGAACATCGCCCCGCCCTGCCGCCGGCCCTTCAATCCGCACCCCTCGATCATTTCCGCCGCGAATCGCCCCGGCGGATTCACGAACGTACTGCCGAAACTCCGCTCCCAGATGGGCTGTGTCTTCTTTCTCGCCACCGACCGCTCGTACACGTCGGTTCGAATTGCGCCCGGCACACAGCTGAAGGTGGCGTCGACCACGATGGCCCGCGCGGGCAGAGACGTGTGCCGGTAGGAGAACTCCAGATCCGTGGCACGCAGCGACCGAAAGTGTCCTTCCCCGTCCACGAGGCGTACGCGCTGCAGAACGTCCTTCACTTCGCCGCCGAAGGCGCCCGCATTCATGCGCACCGCCCCTCCCACCGAACCGGGAATACCCACCGCGAACTCGAGCCCCGTGCGTCCCAGCTTGGTCATGCGCCGCGCCAGCGCGGCAAACGAGGCGCCGCCCTCCGCGCACACGCTGCGCTGATTCAGATGCACCCCGGTGAAGTGCGCGGCCAGCTGGACCACGATTCCGTCGTAGCCCGCATCGCGCACGATCAGGTTCGACCCCTTTCCCACCGGCAGGTAGGGGACACCCCGCCGCAGCGCGTAGCGCACCACGCGCGCCACCTCCGCGGACGTCTGCGGCAATACCATGATCCGCGCCGGCCCCCCGACGCCGATGGTGGTGTGCTTCGACATGGGCTCCGAGATGCGCACCCGCGCACCCAGGAAGGACGCGAGTTCCTTCGCCACGATCTTCCAGTCGATGACGGCGCCCACCGTTCATCCTTTCCTTCCGGGTGCAGCCGCCAGCGCGGCCAGCACCATGTCTCCAACCCGGGTGATGTCGCCCGCACCCATGGTGATGACGAGGTCGCCCTCGCGTACCTCGTCCGCCACACGCGCCACCATTTCCTCGAAGGATGCCGTGTGCGCAACGGACACACCGCCGTGCTCACGCACGCGGTCGATGATCGTGTCCACACCGATCCCCTCGATGGGCTTCTCGCCCGCCGGGTAGATGTCGCTCACCAGCACCCGGTGCGCACCGTCGAAGCACGCGGCGAACTGCTCCGCGAGGTCGCGCGTGCGCGAGTAACGGTGCGGCTGAAACAGCACGAACAGGCGCCGCTGGTAGCTGGACAGCGCCGCCTGAATGGTGGCGGCGATCTCGGTGGGGTGGTGCCCGTAGTCATCCACCACGATCACGCCGGCCGCCTCGCCCTTCATTTCGAACCGCCGTCCCACCCCCTGCCACGATTCCAGCCCCGAGCGCACCTGCTCGAACGGAATGTCGAGCCACAGCCCGGTGGCAATGGCCGCCAGCGCGTTGCGCGCGTAGTGATCGCCGGGGATGGGCAGGCGGACGTCGCCTATGTCGGCGCGGCCGTTGCGCACCGCGAATCGCGTCCACCCCGGCCCCCGCTCCACCACGCGGCCCGCCACGTCGGCCTCGCCACCCAGCGAGTAGGTGACCTTGCGCCGCCGCAGGCGCGCCGCGATATCCACCACGCGCGCGTCGTCGGCGCACAGCACCACCGCGCCATAGAACGGCACGCGGTTGGCGTAGGCCACGAACGCGTCCTCGATGGCGGCCAGGTCCGGGTAGAAGTCGAGGTGTTCGAGATCGATGTTGGTGATCACCGCAACCGAGGACGGCAGGTTGACGAACTGCCCGTCGCTCTCGTCCGCTTCCGCCACGACGTAGCGACTTCCGCCCAGCCGTGCGTTGCTCGAAAGCGCGCGCACCTTGCCGCCCACGATAACCGTGGGATCCAGCCCACCCTGCGCCAGCACCGATGCGATGAGGGAAGTGGTCGACGTCTTGCCGTGGGCGCCCGCCACCGTGACCGCGTACTTGAGGCGCATCAGTTCGGCGAGCATCTCGCCGCGCGGGATGATGGGAATGTCCTGGCGTACCGCCTCCACCAGCTCGGGATTATCCGGCTTGACCGCGCTCGAATACACCACGACGTCCGCTCCCGCGACGTGCGCTCCCTCATGTCCCGTCCACACCGCGGCGCCCATCTCCTGCAGGCGCGCGGTGGTGTCGGATGCCTTGAGGTCCGAACCGCTGACTTCGAAGCCCAGATTGAGCAGCACTTCCGCGATGCCGCTCATCCCGATTCCGCCGACACCCACGAAATGCACCCGTCTGGTTCGTCCCAGGAACACCATGTCAGTCATTCCCCCTCATGCCGCCAACCTCACCGGGTCTTTTTTTTTACAGATGTCCAGGATGGCATCCGCGGCGCGCTGTCCCGCGTCCGGTGTCGCCCACGCTTTCATGGCCGCGCCCATCGTCCCCAGCCGCTCCGGCGAAGACATCAGATCGGTTACCTCGCGCGCCAGACGCTCGCCGTCGAGTTCCGCATCCGCAACCATGCGCGCAGCACCGCGCGCCACCAGCGGCGCCGCGTTCCCCTCCTGGTGCCCGTCGGCCGCGTACGGATAGGGGACGAGGATGGCGGGGACGCCGAAGGCGGCGAGTTCGAACACCGACGACGCACCCGAGCGTGCCACCGCGAGGTCCGCCAGCGCGTAGGCATCCTGCATTTCGTCCAGGTAGTCCAGCACGCACACGCGCGTCTTCGCGGCGCCCAGACGCCGCTCCACCTGCGGGCGATCGCTGGCGCCTACCAGCATCAGAAACTGAATGTCCAGCGCCTCGGCGATGCGTGGGGCGGCGTCGGCCCCGGCCAGGTTGAGCGTCCGCGCACCGCGGCTGCCACCCACCACCAGCACCGTGCGCCGCGACGCGTGCAGACCAAAGCGCTTTGCGGCCGCCTCGCGGCCCGCCCGCGGGAGTTTGCGGATGGGATTTCCCACCACCAGCGTGCGCGTGCCGCGCGGCAGCGAAGGGATGGATTCTTCGAACGCGAGCAGCACCAGGTCGGCAAAACGCGCCAGCCGGCGGTTGACGAGGCCGGCCACGCTGTTCTGCTCCTGCAGCACGCGCGGCGTGCCCCGCAGCACGGCGGCGATGACCATGGCGGCGCTGGCGTATCCACCGGTACCCAGAACGACATGCGGGCGAAACGTCGCGAGTATGGCAAGTGCGCGTGCAACACCGCGCGCCAGTACCACGGGGAACAACAGGCGGCGCGCGAGGGACGCGCCACGCAGTCCGTATCCCGGCAACAGCTCGCACGGGAAACCCGCGCGGGCCAGTATTCCCTCCTCCACACCGCCGCGCGCTCCGACAAACAGCGCCTCGGTTGCGGCGCGCTCCCGCAGACACTCCACGATGGCAATGCCCGGGTAGACGTGCCCCCCCGTGCCACCACCGGCCACCACGATGCGCAGCGTGTCGCTCATCGCGTACCCGCCGCCGGCCACGGGGCCCAGCTCATCGGTGCGCCGCGCCGCGCGCTGACGCGCCGGCGCGACAAATTGAGAAGCACGCCCACCGCGAACGCGTTCACCACCAGAGCTGATCCGCCGTAGCTGAGGAAAGGAAGTGGCAGGCCCGTCACCGGAAACAGCCCCGTCACCACGTACATGTTGAGGATTGCATAGACGAACAGCGACGCGGCGATGCCCACGCCGAGCAGCTGGCCGAAACGATCGCTGCACTCGTGCGAGATCTTCAGCGCGCGCAGGGTGATGGCGAGAAACGCACCACTCACCAGCAGGGTGAACAACAGTCCGCCCTCTTCCCCCACGATGGAGAAGATGAAGTCGGTATATGCGTCCGGCAGCCAGCTCAGCTTCTGTTCGCTGTGACCGAAACCGACACCGAAAAGACCACCGGAGCCAAGCGCGATGAGCGACTGGTCCACCTGCCAGTTCATGCCGGTGGGAGACCCGCCGTGACCGAGAAAGGCGGCCACGCGCTCGCGCACGTAGTCGTAGCGGATGAGGGCGAATGCGGCCAGCGCAGCGCCCGCGGCCATGAACGCGCCAATGTGCAGCAGACGCGCGCCACCCACGAAAAGAATGATGAGCGAAATGAGAATGGTGGCGACGGCGGTCCCGAAGTTGGGCATGGCGGCCGACAACCCCGCCACCAGTCCGATGGCGGCCGCCGCGGGAAGAAAGCCGCGGCGGAAGTCGGCAATGTCGTTTCCCCGTTTCGCAATCCAGTACGCCAGGAAGAACACCAGTCCGGTGCGCGCAATCTCGGACGGCTGCAGTGTGGTCTTGATGAAGGGAATGATGTACCAGCGTTGTGTGTCGCGGATGTTGGCCCCAAACACGAACAACCCGGCCATCAGGACCAGCCCGGTGAGCAGCAGCATGGGCGCGGCCTTGCGATAGACCCGGTAGTCCACGCGCGAGGCCAGAAACAGCACCACAACGGCCACCAGGCAGCGGGTGGCGTGGTTGCGCATGAGGGCAAACTCATCGCCGAACTTCCCTCCCGCGAAGAACGAACTCGAGGAGAGCACCAGGCTCACCCCGATCGCCATCAGGAACATGGTGATCACCAGGATGCGGGTGTCCATCACCATGCGCAGCATTTCCTGGCCACGCGTGGACGGACGTCCGGTCGATTCGACGGTGCCCTGCCGCACAATCCCTCCTAGAGCGCGTTCACGCACGCGCGAAACGTTTCCCCACGGTCCTGGTAGTTCTTGAACATGTCGAAGCTGGCGCACGCCGGCGCCAGCAGTACCGTGTCGCCGGGCGCGGTCGCTGCACGGGCGGTGTTCACCGCATCGCGCATGTCACCCGCATCCGCCATTTCACAGTGCCCGGTCAGTGCGGCGCGGATGGCGGTGCTCGCCTCGCCGATCAGAACCGCGCGTTTCACCCGCCCCAGCTGCGGGACGAGTGCGGCAAAGTCGCCGTCCTTGTCGCGACCGCCGAGGATCACCACCACCGGACCCTCCACGCTCATCAGGCTCTTGATGGCCGCATCCACGTTGGTGGCCTTGGAGTCGTTGATGTAAGCCACGCCGTCCACCACCCGCACCATTTCCATCCGATGCGGCAGCGCGCGATAGGCCCGCAACGCGCTGCGTATGGACGCCAGGTCGACGCCCAGCGGGATCACCGCGGCGATCGCCGCCAGGGCGTTCTCGAGGTTGTGGATTCCGGCCGGGGTGAACTCGCCGCGGCGGATGACCTCCACACGCTGGCCGTCCCACACCCGCACCACCGCCCCGCCGTCGAAGAAGACGCCGCGGTCCAGCGAGCGCATGGAACTGAAGGGTACGACCGGACCACGATGGCCGCTCGCGATACGCACCGCGGCCGCATCCTCGGCGTTATACACGTACCATGTCTCCTCGCCAGCACGGTTGAGGATGCGCGCCTTGGACGCCGCGTACTTCGCCATGGAACGCTGGTAGCGATCCAGGTGGTCCGGCGTCACATTGAGCAGCACGGCGACGTCCACACGAAACTGGTCGATGGTGTCCAGCTGGAAGCTGGAGAGCTCCAGCACCAGCGTGTGCGGATCGCGCTCGCGCAGCACATCCGCCAGCGGCGTGCCCACGTTTCCGGCCACCACCACGTCGTCACCCGCGGCGGCGAGGATCTCACCGATCACACCCACCGTGGTCGACTTGCCGTTGGTGCCCGTCACGCCCACGATGCGCGCCCGCGTGTAGTGCCAGGCTGCTTCGATCTCGCCAATGACGGGAACGCCCGCGCCGCGCGCCGCCACGATGAGCGGGTGCTCCATCGGCACGCCGGGGCTGACCACGACACAGTCGCTGCGCGTGGCGGCGACAGCCGCGTCCTGCCGCGACAGGGTCACAACGCGTTGCTTGAAATCCCGGGCCACTTCGGAATCTGCAAAGCGTGCCATGGCCTGCGGGTCATCGTCGTAGACCGACACCGCGTGCCCGTGAGAAGCCAGCAGTGCGCTCACCGCGACACCGCTGCGCGCCAGCCCGACCACGAGAAAGCTATGATATTCGTCGAAGTTCGCCATCGCCCTACTGGAGTTTCAGTGTGCTCAGACTCAGCAGCGCCAGCAACGCACCGGCAATCCAGAAACGCACCACAACCTTGTTCTCGTGCCATCCGGACAGTTCGAAGTGATGGTGCAACGGCGCCATCTTGAACACCCGTTTGCCGGTCAGCTTGAAGGAGACGACCTGCATGATCACGCTCAGCGCCTCGGCAACGAACAACCCGCCAATGATGACGAGCAGAAGCTCGCGCTTGAGCAGCACCGCGATGGCACCCAGGGTGCCGCCCAGCGACAACGAGCCGGTGTCGCCCATGAACACTTCCGCGGGATGCGCGTTGTACCACAGGAAACCAAGTGAGGCGCCCACCGCCGCCATGCAGTAGACCGCCAGCTCACCGCTTCCCTCCAGGTACATGATGTTCAGGTAGTCTGAGAACACGCGGTGGCCGCTCACGTACGCCAGCCCCGCGAAGGCGAAGAAGCAGAAAGCGGAGAGCCCGATGGCGAGCCCGTCCACGCCGTCGGCCAGGTTCACCGCGTTGCTGGTGGCCGTCACCACCAGCGCAACCAGCAAGATGAAGAACAACCCGAAGTTGATGAACAGTCCCTTGGCAAACGGAATGCTGGTGAGCGTGCCCGCGTCGCGTGCCACCGGATTCCAGTACAGAAAGGCGCCCAGCGCCAGGCCCAGCGTCATCTGCCCGATCAGCTTGTAACGCCCCACCAGTCCTTTGGGGCGCCGCTTCACCACGCGCAGGTAGTCGTCGAAGAACCCCAGCGCGCCGGTCCACACGGTGGTGATGAGCGCTATCTGCACATAGCGGTTGGTGAGGTTGCACCACAGCAGCGCCGGAACCAGGATCGCGGTCAGAATGAGCAGCCCGCCCATGGTGGGTGTGCCCGCCTTGGCGTGGTGTGTCTGCGGTCCCTCCTGACGGATCACCTGGAACATCTGTGTGCGCCGCAGCAGGCGGATGAGCGCGGGCCCCAGCACGAAACTGATGAGCAATGCCGTGACCATGGCGTAGGCGGAACGGAACGTGATGTAGCGGAAGACGTTGAACGCCGAGATCTCGGTATGCAGCGGATACAGCAGGTGGTACAGCATGGGGGGGTTGTTGCCTCCGTTCAGTTCCGCGCCACCAGCGCGCCGAGAAGCCCGGTCGCGAATTCATCCAGCTTGCACGCCCGTGATGCCTTGACGAGAATCACGTCCCCATCGCGGCTGTCCGCGGCCACCGCCGACACCAGCCGCTCGAGATCCGCGTGGGCATGCACGGTCGTGTCCGGCGCCACCGCGCTGACACCGCCCTGCACGACCTTCGCCTCCTCACCCAGCCAGTAGACGCGATCGAGCTTCAAGCGAGCGATCTCCTCGCCGACCCCGCGGTGCGCGGCGGCGGATGCATCACCCAGCTCCTTCATGTCGCCCAGCACCGCCACGCGACGGCCGGCGTCGAGTTGCGCGAGCATCGCCAGTGACTTGCGCATGCTGGCCGGGCTCGCATTGTAAGACTCGTCGATGATGGTGACACCGGCGGCGGTGTGAATCCGCCCGCGCCCCGGCATGGGACGCACGGACAGGAACGCGTCGCGCTGGCGCGCCGCATCCACACCGCACACATCCCCCACCGCGAACGCCGCGCACGCGTTGAGCGCGTTGTAGTCGCCCACGGCTGACAGGCCTACCGGCTCCCCGTTGATCGTGAACGAGAGTATCCCGTCCCCGAACGAGAGGTTCGCAAGCCTGAAGTCGGCCGTGGGCGACCGGCCGAAGCTGGAGAGCCGTCCCTGCACGATGGCGCTCAGCTTCTCGAAATAGTCGTCGTCGCGCGGCAGGATGGCGTGTCCATCCGCGGTCTGATGGGCCAGGATCGATCCCTTTTCGCGCGCGATGGCGCCACGCGAGCCGAAGTGCCCCACGTGCGCGTCGCCGATATTCGTGATCACCACGATGTCCGGGCGCAGCAGAGCGCCCAGCAGGTCGATCTCGCCGATCTGGTTGGCGCCCACCTCGCACACCAGGTACTCGCAGTGCTGGTCGGCTTCCAGGATGGTGATGGGCACGCCGATCTGACTGTTGAAGTTACCCCGATTGGCGTGGGTACGAAACTTGGTGCGCAGCACGGCACGAACGTACTCCTTGGTGGTCGTCTTGCCGCTCGACCCGGTCACGGCCACCACCTGTGCATCGAGGTGCCGCCGGTAGCCGCGCGCTAGTTCCTGCAACGCGCCACGTGAGTCGCGCACGAGGAAATACGGGGCACCCGCCGCCCGCAGCCCCCCGCACGCGGCGGCGCTGGAAATGATCACCGCGGGGCTTCCCGCCTGGTAGGCGTTCAGCGCGAAGCGATGTCCGTCGGTATGTTCCCCGGCGATGGCGAAGAAGAGACGGCCCGCGCACTCGGCGCGGGTGTCGATGGTGGCGCCCGACCAGGCGAGCAGGGCCGCGTCCGCACAGAGGGACGCGTCCACCAGTTGCCCGGCGGCCTCCAACTCATCGCGCACCCATTCCAGGGTTCTGACGATCACCGCGCACGCCATTGCGCCAGCGCCTCCTCCGCCTCAGCGCGTTCGCTGTAGGGGATCTTCTTCGTTCCGATGATCTGGTATTCCTCGTGACCCTTGCCGAGCAGCGCCACCACGTCGTCGGGGCCGCTGGCGGCGAGAGCGGCGGCGATGGCCCGCGCGCGGTCGGGTTCGACGACCACGCGGGTGCGATTCTCAATCCCGCCCAGCACGTCTTCGACGATCGTCTCGGCGCGTTCCGAACGCGGGTTGTCGGTGGTGAGATAGATCCGGTCGCAGAAACGTTCCGCCAGCGCGCCCATCACGGGCCGCTTGGCCTGGTCGCGGTCGCCACCGCATCCAAAAACCGCCACCAGGCGCCGGGGCTTGAGGCCGCGACATGTCTCCAGCACCCGCTCGAACCCGTCCGGTGTGTGCGCATAGTCGATCACGACCACGGGGCGCCCGCCGCCCCCCAGCGCTTCGAACCGTCCCGGGATATGCGCGACCGCCTCCAGTCCCGCACGCGCCTGCTCCGGGGTCGCCCCCATCTGCATGCAGGCGACCGCCGCGAGCGCCGCGTTGGCGGGCACGAATCCGCCCAGCAGCTTCATATCGGGGCGTATTTCCCCACCGCCGGGCAACAACAGGGTGAAACGCGTCGCGTGTATGGAGACGTCCATATCGCGTACGCGCACGTCGGCGTCGTCGCCGGTGCCGACCGCAATCTTGCGGCCGCGAAACGCGGCGCCGATTTCGCGCGCGTTGGCGTCGTCAATCCAGAACACGAGCGTCCCGGCGGGCTTGCGCCGGCCGGGGTCCACGAGCGAGTTGCAGAACTCAGCCTTCGCGGACTTGTAGTCGCCCATGCTTCCGTGAAAATCGAGGTGGTCGTGAGTGACATTCGTAAGTATCCCGACCTCGAAGTCCAATCCCCATGTTCGATGTTGCCGCACGGCATGAGAACTGACCTCCATGACCACCCCGAAACAGTGCTGGTCCCGCATGACGCGGAACCAGGAGTGCAACGTAAGGGCGTCGGGCGTGGTGTGCGGATCGCGCACCAGCGTGTCGACGCCGTGTCCCAGCGTTCCGATGATCCCCATGCGCCGCCCGGCCGCCATCATGATGGAACGGACCAGGTGGGCGGTGGACGTCTTGCCGTTGGTCCCGGTGACGCCGCACAGGCGCAGATCCGCGGCCGCGTCCCCGTGGAAACGCGCGGACAGCAGGGCCAGCGCGCGCGCGGAACTCTCCACCACCACACAGGGAACTCCAAGGGACGAAACCGGGCGCTCGGCAACCACGGCAACCGCCCCGCGCGCCAGCGCGTCACCGATGAACGCGTGCCCGTCCACCGCGGTACCGGGCACCGCAACGAACAGATCGCCGTCCTGCACCTTGCGCGAATCGACTGCGATGCCTCGCACGACCAGGGTGCGCGTGCCGCCGTCCAGCGGGGTCAGCACCAGCACACCCAGGGCGTCGATCAACGATCCCAGAGTCATCGTGTGCGCGTCGTTCTTCCCGGTCATCGTGAGCATCTTTTCCAGGCCCTAACGCCCCACCATGGCGCTCGCAACCGCCGCCTGGCCGGCGATGGCCATGGTGCGTGCAATCGCGCCGAGACCCGCTTGATCGTCATCGCGCCTGCCCGCGGCCGAGGCGTCGCGGTACGCCATTCGCAGGCGCGCGTTGCGTTCGAAGTCGCCCCGCGTGCGCCCGTCCACGCCGCCGGCCGCAACCAGCAGGCGAATGACGCCATTGCGATCCATCCTCGCCCCGGGTGCGGGCACCTGCGCCACCACGCGTCCGCCATCGCCCTGCACGAGCACGTTGCTGCCACGCCGGCGCGCGTAGTCCAGCGCGGCCTGGCGTTCCATGCGCAGGAAGTTCGGCGCGGCATTGCGCCGGCCGGAATCGGCGGCAACCGCGAGCGTCTCCACGGAGAGAACATCGTCGAAGATGGGGGTGGCGCTGGCCAGGCTGCGGCACACGCGCGCAAAGACGGGCGCCGCGGAGTCACCGCCGAAACGGGCCGACCAGTGCGGCTCGTCGAGCATGACCAGGCAGGCGATGCGCGGGCTCTCGTAGGGCGCGAATCCGACGAAGCTCGAAATGTACTTGTTGGCGACGTAGCCGCGCTGGCCCGCCTTCTGCGCGGTGCCGGTCTTGCCCGCGACGCGCATGAACTCCACGCGTGCGGCCTTGGCGGTGCCCTCCTCGACCACGTTCAGGCAGAACTCGCGCAGTATCGCCGCGGTCTCTTCGGTCACCACGCGGCGAACCACCACCGGCTCGGAGCGCGCCGCCTCACCGGTGGCCGGATCGACGACCGCCTTCACCAGACGCGGCATCATCATGAGACCGCCGTTGGCGATGGAGGCAAAGGCGTTCAGCATCTGTATCGGTGTTACCGCCACTTCCTGGCCGAACGCCATGGTGGCCTTGGTACGCGCCGACCAGCGGCCGATCTCCGGCACGGTGCCGGCCGACTCTCCAGGCAGGCCGATCCCGGTGCGCGCGCCGAACCCGAACAGGTGCGCGTATCCATAGAAATCGCCCGCGGAGAGCGTGCTTACCGCCTTGGCCATCACGATATTACTGGAGAGTGCGAAGGCCTCCTCCACGGTGAGGTAGCGGTGCGGATGGGGATCGCGGATGACCGCGAAGCCGAGATCGGCGCGCCCGTCCTCGGCGTCGAAGGAATCGGCGGGCGCCACCGAAGACTTCTCCAGCAGGGCGGCCGCGGTGACCAGCTTGAAGGTGGATCCGGGTTCGTAGATGTGCGATACGCTGCGCAGCGTCCACAGCGAGTCGGCGCGCGATGAGCCATCGCGCGTCCCCACTGCCGGCGCCTCCGCCAGGGCCAGCACGTCGCCGGTGGCAACCTCCATGACGATGATGGCGCCGCCTCGCGCGTCGTTCTCGACCACCGCTCGGCGCAGTTCGTTCTCCGCGATGTCCTGCACGGTGGCGTCGATGGTCAGATACACGTGCTTGCCGTCACGCGGCTTGCGGTCGACGAAGCGGTAATAGCGTTCGCTTTCGTACACGCCGTTGCGAATTATCTTCTCGCGCCCGGGTGCGCCGCGCAGCGCGTCGTCGTAGGCGGCCTCCACACCGGAGAGCCCCCGGTTCTCCCGGCTGACAAAACCGACCACCTTGCTGCCGACCGCATCGTACGGGTAGATGCGGTTGGCCTTGACCTCCACCGCAACGCCGCGCAGACGGGCCAGCTCCGTGCGCGCGGTCTCGTCCAGCATCGCATCATGCCTGACGTACACGTATGACTTGCGGGAGCGCAGCTTCTGCCGCACCACATCCCGGGAGACGCCGAGCTTCGCGGACAGGACACGACTGACACCCGCTGCGTCCTTCACGCGATCCGGTTGCACGGCCACCGAGCAGCGGCGGATATTCAGCGCGAGCGGCCGCCCATCACGGTCGAAGATACCGCCGCGCGTGGCCGCCACCTCGACCGAGGATTCGCGCTGCTCGGCGGCGCGCGCCGCGTAGGCGTCGTGGCGCAGGTACTGCACCTGCACCAGCCGGCCCCACAGACCCAGAATGGCGATGACGAATACACCGCCCACAACGCACAGGCGCCGCTTTTGAGCGCGGCTCGTCACTCGCCCACCACCTGGGTAAGATCGCTGATCTCAGTACCCAGCACCTCGTTGACGCGCACGCGCGGCTCGACCGGCGACTCCGGCAGTGCATCGCCCTCGACCGCCACGCGCACGACATCGTTCATGTTCGCGCTCACCATGCCCATCGTCTCCTCGCATTGCCGCGAGATACGCGACTTCGCAGTCAGGGTGGTGTACTGCGCGGTCAGAACCCCGATGCGCTCCTCCAGTGCCTGGCGGGAGCGCTTCTTCTCCGCGATCGTCTCCATGAGACTGTTGGTGTAGACCTGGGTGGAGACGTAGGCGAGCAGGAATACGGAGGAGGTGGCATAGGCCATCACCATCATCGGTACGCCCAGCTTTCCGGACAGCGCGTCGAGCAGAAAGCGTCCCGCGGCGATGGCCACGTGGCGGCGCTTCACGACGCACGCTCCCGGTCGATCTTCTCTGCCGCGCGCAGCAGCGCACTCCGAGCCCGCGGGTTGCTTGCAGTCTCCGCATCGCCCGCGCGCACCGCGCGGCGTGTGAGGATGTGCAGCGACGGCTTGCGGCCGCACACGCACACCGGCACGCTGGGCGGGCACACGCATGCACTGGCCGCGTCGCGCATGAACTCCTTGACCATTCGATCCTCGAGCGAGTGGTAGCTCAACACCACCAGGCGCCCGCCGGGTCGCAGCACGGCCGGGGCGCGGTCGAGAAGGCGGCGCAGATGGTCCAGCTCGCTGTTCACGGCGATGCGCACCGCCTGAAACACGCGTGACAGTTCGCCCGGGGCGACGCTGCGCCCCAGCACCGCGACCACGGCCGCGCGCAGATCGGCGGTGGTTCGCAGCTCGTCGCGATCCGCGGCGGCGCGGATCGCGCGAGCTACACGACGCGGCTGCCGGACCTCGCCGTATTCCTTGAGCAGTCGTGCAATTTCATCAATGCCGGAGCGGTGCAGCAGATCGGCCGCGGTCTCACCGTCGCCTCCCATGCGCATGTCCAGCGGACCGCTGGCCCCGTGCGCGAACCCGCGTCGGGCATCGTCTATCTGCGGGCTGGAGATGCCCAGATCCAGCAGGATCCCGTCCACCATCCCCACCCCCGCGAGCGCCCCCTCCAGATCCGAGTAGTGCCCCTGCACGAGGGTCAAGCGGTCCGAGAAGCGGCTGAGACGCCGCGCGGTGCTCTCGATGGCCACCGGATCGCGATCGATGCCGATCACACGCACGCCGGCGCTGGCGCGCAGGATTGCCTCCGCATGGCCGCCGAAGCCCACGGTGCCGTCCACCACCACGCGCGAGCGGTCGTGCAGGAGGTAGCGCACCACCTCTTCGGTCATCACCGGGACGTGCAGCATTCTCTCCCTGGTTCGCACCCGTGCGTGCGTGCGCGCATATGGAACGACCACCGCCAGCATTTAAAAGAACGAGTTGTTGATGTGCTTGAACGCCTTCGCCATTTCGGCGTAGCGCTGTTCAACGTGTTTGGGATTCCAGACTTCGACGCAGGCGTTCATGTTGATGACGACCACTTCCGCGCCGAGCTGGCAACGATCGCGCAGTCCCCTGGGGACAATGAGGCGGCCCTGCGCGTCGGCCACCACCGTCTCGCGGTGGAGCTGGACGAAACGCACGAAGTCCCGTTTCAGGTCGCCGGGGGCCTGGCTCAGGAACCGACGCTCATACTCTTCCCACTGGGCCGCGTTGCGGATCTCCAGGAACGGAGGATCCTCGATGTTCGGCAGCAGGTGGAGCCGGTCGCCCTTCTTGAGCTTGAAATGCTCGCGGGCCGCCCGGGACAGCTGAAGCCGGCCCTTGGGATCGATGGCGTGCAAATGTTTTTCGCCGAAGTTGCCCTGCATGAGCAGCCTAACTCTTTGAAAAACAGCGATTTACGGATTAGTTAGGGACAATGCACCACTTGAGGCCGGATTTTAGGGACTTTTAGGGACGACGGTCAAGCTAAAACGCGAGACAGGGACAGAAATCGACCCGTGCCCCTGGGGACGGGGAGAAGCGGGCGGAGTTGTACTCCCCCACGCTTCCAGTTCTCTCTATAAATGAGGCCCGGGGGACCTAGCGGGGGCGGCGGGCCACCACACAGACGGTGGCGGCCACGCCGCGCAGCAGCGGGGTTCGTTCGAGACCGCGCTCCAGCGCGGACCACGCGCCGAAGAGCGAGTCCGGCGTGTTCTTGAGGGTGAAGAGGAAGTAGGCCGTTCCCGTCACCTCGAATCCCGCGCTGTGCAACAGTGCCGCGATGTCGCGCGCGGGAAGCGGGTTGTGATAGCGGTAGGGGTGGTACTCGTCGCGCGCGCTGCCCGCGTCGGGCAGGCACATGGATGGCAGGCGTCCGCGTATCCAGCCGTGGCGCACGGCCACGCGCTTGAACCGCTCCACCGCACTGGCGTGGTTGGGTGTGGAGAGAACCATCGTCCCGCCCGGGCGCAGCACGCGCAGGCATTCCGCCAGGGCGTGCGGACGATCCTCCTCGAAAATGTGTTCGAAGGTCTCGACCATGGTGATGCGATCGAAGCGCCCATCCGGAAACGGCAGCGCCGACGCGTCGGCACCGGCAACGTCGAACGCCACCCCGTTGTGCGCCGCGATTCTCGCCCCCACCGGGAACTGGTCGGGCACCAGGTCCACACCGACGGCGCGCAGACCCAGTCGGTTGAGCGCCATGACATTGAACCCCCAGGCGGATCCAACGTCGAGCACGCGCTCTCCCGCAGACGCACCCAGACGCCCGTCCACCTCCGCGAAGCGGCGCAGCATCATGTGCCGGCGCGCGCGTGGACCCAGGTACCAGTGGCGCAGGAGATCCGGCATCTCATCCGGAGCGAGTTCCGGCGGTACTGCAATGTCCGGGAGCGTGAAGCTCACGGTCCCTCCCCCACCGCCGGCATTACCCGGTACAGCGTGTAATGAAACTCACCCGGTTTGCGGATGCCGAGGTTGCGCACCACCGTCGCGTACACCGGTGTGAACGTGTGTCCGTTCACGATCCGATTGGTGAAGCGATCCGGTTGGTGGTCGCGATCCACCAGGTAGTCCACGCGCGGGTACCCGGGAACGCCGAAGTACAGGCCGCGCTCGATAATCTCCTCGTAATCATAGGACTCGCGCAGTTGGGCCGTCTTCGGCTCCACCAGCCCGCCCAGGTCGAGCACGCGCCGCTCGGAGTAATAGGCGAGGTAACCAATGTCCGCCGCGGCGACCACCACGTCCGGCATGGAGTTGTCATGCAGGTAACGCGCCAGCCCCACCATGTTCGACTGCAGGTCCTCGCTGAAGGCAATCGAAGGCGGCAGCACCACCCGCGTGTAGAACGCCGCGTTGCCGGCCACCGCCAGCAGTGCCGCCGACCCCATCGCGAGTGCGGCACGGCGCGGCGCCAGCCGTTCGGCCAGGCTGCCCGCGGCGCGCCAGCCGACCACGCAGATGGCGGGCGCAATGAGCAGCAGATAGCGCGACAGGATCTGAATGTCCGCCACCACGTACGCCAGTGGCAGGGCGATCACCCACAGCATCGTGAAGCGCAACTCGCGCGACAGTGCCACCGCCGCGCGGCGCGACACCACCAGATCGACCAGCAACGCCAGCAGCGCAACCGCCTGCGTGCTCGCAATGACCTTCACGACCGGCGAGAAATTCCGGATGAACGTCACCGGATCGCGCACCATTCCGCCGCTCTTGGCGCCGGCGGTGTTGGGCAGGAAGCTTCCGATGTGCCACTTCGCGAACAGCAACCACGGCAGCAGCAGGGCCGCGGCCACGGCGGCGGCCACCAGCAGCGTACGCAGGCGCGGGCGCGGGCGCAGCGTGAGCGCCGCCAGCACGAAGACCGGAAACGCCAGGTACATCTCCGGACGGATGAGCGCGCCCACCGCCGCCGCGGCGGCGAAACGCGCCGCCCGCGTGGGACCCGAGTAGGCGTCGAAGGACATGAGCACCATGAGCGCCGCCGCCCACGCCGCGGCCGACGACTCCATCCCCAGCGCCGACCAGCGCACGAACCACGCGTCGGCCGCGAACGCCAGCGTCCCGCACAGCGCCGCCAGGCGCGACGCCCCCAGCACCAGCAGGGCGCGGTGTACCACCAGCAGCGTCGCCAGCGCCGCCAGCCAGGAGAAGAAGCGGCTCGCGCCGACCAGCCCGTCCGGCCCCGCTGCCACCTTGCCCGCCACGGCCAGCGCCATCACCCACAGCGGACTGGTGGTTCCAAACGAAACCTCCCCCGGATTAAAGGCGTATTCGCCCCGGGTCATGATGTTGCGCGCGTACTGGATATGAATGAATCCGTCGTCGGTGAAGCCATGGCGCAGCGGCAGCATCATTGCCACCAGCAGCAATACCGGCAGCAGCGCATCTTTCCATCGCGTGCTCATGCGTTTCCCCCGGTGACACGGTCGAGCAGTCCGGCCAGCGCCGTGGCCTGGCGGGAACGATCCAGTTCGGGACGCGGCGAGAGATCATAGTGCGTGTCCAGGGAACCGGCGCGGTACAGGTCGAACATGCGCTCCATGGCGCGCGCAATTGCCGCCACATCGTCCGGGTCGGCCGTTTCTCCCCGCCGCAGCGATTCCACCAATGAACGCGCCTCACCCGCCGGCGCCAGCGCCAGCATGGGACGACATACACCCACGTACTCGTACAGTTTGCCCGGCACCAGGCCGTTGTACCGCGGATCGGTGTGCTTGATCAAGAGCAGGACGTGCGCCGTGCGCTCCCGTCGCAGTGCCTCCGGGTGCGGCAGGGTATCCACGAAGCGTACGCAGTCCGCCAGACCGAGCCGTTGCAGCGCGAGTTCGTTTTCATCCTCGCGGGCGCCCGCGAACTCCACGTCCACCGCACCGCGCGCGTCCGGGCGCCGGTCGAGGAACACGCGCAGCGCCTCCAGAAACGGCCCGGCGCTGCGGCGCTGGGTCAACATGCCCGCGTGTACGATGCGCATGGGCCCGGACGGCGGCGGCAGCAGCATTTCCAGCGCGGCCATCTCCGCGCCGTCGTAGCCGTTGGGAATGCGGGTTATCCCGGCCGGCGGGCACGCCCGCCGCAACAACGTTTCGCTCCAGGCCGTCGTCACCACCGTGTGCGCGCGCCTGCACACCGAGCGCTCCAGGCGGGCGTGCAATGCCGCGTGCGCGCGGCTGGGCACGTCCATCAGGTGCAGGTTCATCCATGGATCGCGGAAGTCGGCCACCCACGGCAACCCGCTCCGTCGCGCCACCGCCCCGCCCACCAGGTGCGCGGTCTCCGGCGGCGAGGTCGAGTAGATCGCGTCCACCGTCCCGCCCCGCACCTCGCGCATCGCCGCACGCAACGCAAAGGGATACCAGCCGATGTAGCTGTCCGGAACCATTAGCGCGGAGGCGCTGCGCCGCAGCAGGCCGAAGCGCCTTGAAGACCGGCGCTGAGCGCCGGCGCCCCCGCGCCGCAACACCGCCTGCCCGCTCCAGGTGCGCGTTCGAATCACGCGCGTCGAGGACGGGACGCGTTCCAGCAGGCTCTCGTCACGGATCCAGAACGCATCGCCCCGCTGTGCGATCACGGTGACACGCCAGCCGTTGGCGGGAAGGTAGCGCACGAACGACAGGGGCCGGTACACGCCCCCCCCGCCCATGGGCGGAAAGAAGGGCACGATCATCAGCAGGTGTTTCACGCGATCCACCCCGCCAGGGCGGACATGCGCCCACCCGACACCACCTGGCGCAGCCGCGCGCGCTCGTCGGGTGCGAGTACGCCGATCCAGCGCGAAAGCCGCAGGTAGATCCACACCGCCGGCGGCGCCAGCAGCAGCACCACCAGCAGCGGTGCCTGCAGCGCAAACGCCACCACCGCGGGCAGGAATGCCGCCGCGGCGCAGGCGAGCGAACGCAACAGCGTGGCCAGCGCCACACCCGTGCGCGGGCGGATGACCGCCAGGCGGAAGGCGAGCAGCGCCTGCACCCCGCACGCGAGCAGCAACGCCACGCCCGTCCCCTCCACGCCCAGCCGGGGGGTGAGCGTCAGCATGCCCGCCAGATACACCAGCGCCCACGCCAGATCGCAGAAGAACGCCGCGCGGATTCCGTCCAGCGCCTTCATGACCGCGGTAAGCGATGCCGTCATGGCGGTAATCGGTGTCGACGCGGCGAGCAGCCACAGCGTGGTACGTGCGCCCGCGAACTCCCGGCTCGATGCCAGTTCGATGAGCGGCGTGGCGTAGACCATGATCCCCGCCGTGGCCAGCACCGCCAGCAGGATGTTGGTCTTCAGGAAGGTTCGGACCGACAACTCCAGCGCCTCGGGCCGTCCCTCGGCCTGCATGCGCGTCGCCTCGGGCTGGAACGCGAGCACGGGGATGGCGATGAAACGGTTGGCGAGGCGCGCGATGCGCGACGCCACGTGGAACAGGGAGAGCGCTTCCAGCGCGAGCACGTTGGAGAGGACCCAGCGGTCGGCATCGGTGAACGCGATCGCCACCAGGCTCAGGCCCACCGCACCACCCCAGTAGTGCAGGTACTCGTCGCGCGCCGCCGGCGCTGCCTGCGTCGACGCGCTCCCCGCGTCGTGCCGAAGCCCACGCAGGTACCACGGAAGCGCCACCAGAACCGTCGCCAGCGATGTGACCCCGGTGATCTCGAACAGTCGGGTGAGCGTCAGCGCGTCCGCGACCGCGGCCATCCACGCCACCTGCGCGGCCAGCGAAAGCGTTTCCACCACCGTCTGCGACCCGAAGCGCCGCAGTCCGTTGAATCCCCCGTAGAGCACCAGCTTGAGCGCCACCGCCAGGGTGGTGACGGCGAACCACGCCAGCAACGGCCCGCCCACCTCACCGGCCGGCGCCTGGCGAAAGAGCGTTCCGGAAAACGCCCACACACCCGCCAGCAACGCGGCGCTCAGCACGACGGTGGCCGTGAACGACGTTGCGCTCAGGCGCAACGCACGTGCACCGGCACGATGCGCGGCGTGCTCGGGCAGGAAGCGGACCAGCAGCTGGGGGAATCCGTTCGCCGCCAGCATGGAAACCAGCAGCGACAGACCGCGCAGCGATGCAAACAGACCAAACAGGGCCAGCGGCAGGTTGGCGGCGAGTATCTTCATCTGCGCCAGCGTGAGCCCGGTGGCAACCACGGTGGATACCGCCAGCCAGACAGTGTTGCCGAAGAAACGCGAGCGCGTCTGCGTCATCCCGACATCCGCATCCCGCGCAGTGCGCCGATGAGCCGTCCGACGAAACGCCGGTGGCGAACAATCCGATAACGATACTCGACGCCCCCCAGCGATTTCTTGTAGTCGATGAGCGAGCGCTTCCCCAGGCTGGCCCCCAGGTTGTAGTCGGCGTAGCCCTCCTGGCACGCATCGCGGATGCAGCGTGCGTACAGCAGCGTGCCCGCGTTGAGTTCATCGCCGCGCGCCGACGCCATGCCATACCACGCGATCACCGACTTGCGGTGATACAGATTGAGGTGACCCCCGATGATGCCGCCCTCGTGTGTCGCCACAAAGAGCGCCGTGCGCTTGCCGCCCCCACGCCGCACCAGTTCCAGAAACAGCTGCTCCGGGTGTCCCCCACCCGTCTTCCACGCGTCGAGCCGCTGGCGGTAGACGTCGACGAACCGCCGCACGTCCTCCTCACCCTGGGCGCGCCGCACCTCCACCCCGTTCTCCTCCGCGCGCCGCACGCGGCGGCGGCGGGGCTTGTCGAAGCGCTCGTTCCACACCACGTCGAACCCTCCGCGCAGATCGACTATGTGGGTGACGGCCGTTTCCGCCTTTGCACCGCTATCCGGTGCGCCGCTGTGGAAGTCCACCAACCCGGCCTCGATCGTTCCCGGCCGGGACAACTGATCGCGGTAGGCGGCCAGCAGGGCGCGATCGACGTCGCCCCCGTCGCTCACCGGGCCGCCGTAGGTGCCGAAAGGCAGCGACCAGCAGGTGCGAAGCGGCCCGCGGCGCGAAACGAAGAAGGGGAGGTAGCCACGCACGGCGCCCGCATCCGTGGCCAGCAGGCAGCGCAGGGACATGCGCGGGTAGGCCGCGGCCAGCGATTCCAGCCAGACGCGCGTGTGGTAGAACGTTGCCCGCGGCGCTGCATCGGCGAGCGCGTCGAGTTCCGCTGGCAGAGAGTCGAGCACCGCGATGTTCATGGACGATCAGCCGGCCCGGAAGTGGTCTGCGATGCGCGTCACCGCTTCGGCGACGTCGCGAACATCGCCGGCCGTCATGTCGGGAAAGATGGGCAGGGAAACGCAGCGCGAGTAATAGTCGTCGCTCACCGGGAAACGCGCATCGCGCGGCAGGTAGGGACGAAAGAAGGGGTGACGATGGATGGGGATGAAATGAACCGAACTGCCCACGTTCTCTGCGCGCAGTGCAGCGATGAACTCGTCACGCCCGATGCGCAGCACCCCGGGACGCAGCTGAATGACGTACAGATGCCAGGTGTGCCAGTTGCCCGGCCGCTCAAGCGGCAGTTCCACGGCATCGCAATCGCCCATGGCCGCCGACAGGGCGGCGGCGATTTCGCGCCGCTTCTCGAGCAGTCCGTCGATACGGGCCAGCTGCGCCAGCCCGAGCGCCGCGTGCACGTCACTCAGATTGCACTTGTACCCCGGCATCTCCACTTCGTAGTACCACGAGCCACGATCCGCATACCGGCTCCAGCTGTCGCGCGACATGCCATGGTAGCCCAGCAGCCGCAGACGCCGCGCGAGATCGTCGTCGTTGGTGGTGATGGCGCCACCCTCGGCGGTGGTGAGGTTCTTGGTGGCATAGAAGCTGAATGTCGTGGCCCGTCCCTCGCTCCCCAGCCGCCGTCCGGCCACGCGCGCGCCGAACGAATGCGCCGCGTCCTCCACCACGTCGACGCCGCGCTCCGCGGCCAGCGCCACGATCTCCTCGATGCGGCACGCCTGCCCCGCGAAGTGCACCGGCAGCAGCGCGCGCGTCTTTGCGCCCATGCGCGCCCGTATCTCGTCCGGATCCACGCAGAGCGTTTCCCGCTCGATGTCGGCCAGCACCGGCGTGGCGCCGGTGTGGATGATGGCATGAACGGTGGATGCGAATGTGACCGGCGATGTCACCACTTCGTGTCCCGGTCCCACGCCGAGCGCCTTGAGTGCGAGAAACATCGCCTCGCTGCACGAACTCACCGCGATGGCGTTTCCCACCCCGCAGTAATCGCGGATGCGGTTCTCGAACTCCACCGCACGGGGTCCCGATGTGAGCCAGCCGGAGCGCAGCGCGTCCGAAACGGCGGCAATGTCCGCCTCGTCGACCGCCGCCCGGTAGAACGGAAGCGGCGTCTCGCGTACCGGTGTCCCCCCCGCCACCGCGGGCAGCCGTGCGCGCGCAGGTCCCTTCACGGCGTCACGCGCCCTTCCCGCCGCGTCCCGGCCGCGGGTCGAAGAGGTGCGCGTCGGGGATGACCCGGTCGAGTTCCTCGCGGATGCCCGCGTCGTCCTCTTCCCCGGCCAGGCGGCTGAGGCGCGCCAGCGACTCCAGCACGTCGACACCCTGCGGCGGTGCCGGCCGCGCGCGCAGTATGTGCGCGTGCGTGGAGGCCTCCGCGGTCTCGCCGTCGGCGACCAGTGCCTCGTGCAGTTTTTCCCCTGGGCGAAGCCCGGTCCACTGGATGCGGATGTCCACGCCGGGACGATAGCCGTGCAGCGCGATCAGGTCGCGCGCCAGCTCCGAGATTCTGATCGGTTCGCCCATCTTCAGGATGAATATTTCGCCGCCGTCTCCCATGAGCGACGCCTGGACCACGAGCACGCACGCCTCGCGGATGGACATGAAGTAGCGCGTCGCCGCCTCGTGGCTCACCGTGACCGGTCCACCGGTCCGGATCTGGTGCACGAACAACGGCACCACGCTGCCGCGGCTGGCGAGGACGTTGCCGAAACGTACCGAGATGAGGCGCGGTCCCCCCTCTCCGTTGCGCGCGGCCATGAGGTATTCGGCGAAGCGCTTGGACGCGCCCATGACGCCGCACGGCTCCACCGCCTTGTCCGTGGAGAGCATGACCACACGCGAGGTGCCGGCCGCGGTCGCGGCGTCGATGACGTTCTGGGTACCGACCACGTTGTTCTTGATGGCCTCGGCCGGAAACGCCTCCATGTAGTGCACGTGCTTGTGCGCGGCGGCGTGGTAGACGATATCGGGCCGGTGTGCCTCCATCACGCGGCGCAGCGCGCGCGTGTCGCGCACGTCAACGATGGCGGGAACGACCTCCCGTTCCGGGTGGCGCTCGCGCAATTCGTGCTCGATCTCGTAGATCTGGTTTTCGCCCCGGCCCAGCAGCACGAGGCGCGCCACGTCGAAACGCGCCACCTGCCGGCAGATCTCGCCACCGATGGACCCACCCGCCCCCGTGACCAGCACGGTGCGCCCACCCAGGAACGAACCAATCTCACCCTCGTCAAACTCCACCGTCTCCCGCCCCAGCAGGTCCTCGGGCCGCACGTCACGGATCTGCTCCAGGCGCACGGGCCCCTTGACGATCTCGAGCAGACCGGGTGCGATGCGGTAGGGAACGGCGGCGTCGCGGCACAGCGAGACCATGCGCCGAACGAAGTCGCGCCCCGCGGAGGGCACCGCGATCAGGACCTCGTCGGCCGAGAGCGCGCGTACCGCGCCGGGCAGATCGGCGGTGGCACCCACCACCGGCACGCCCTCCACCACGCTGTCGCGCAGGGATGACGCGTCGTCCAGGAAGCCCACCAGCGCAAACTGGTCCGGGGCGCGGTTGGCAATCTCGCGGGCGAGCATGCGCCCCGCCTCACCGGCACCGACAATCAGGAGTTTCTTGGTCATGTCAGAAATCAGCGTAACAGCGAAATCGACTTCGTCACCGACACGCCATTGCCGCTTATGCGCACCAGGTAGTTGCCGCTCCCGGCGTCCGCTCCGGTGCGCGTGGTGAGATCCCACACCGCCTGACCGGACGCATCGGCGGTTTGCGAGTGCACCAGTTCGCCCTCCAGGTTGTAGACTTCGATAGTCACCGGGCCATCGATGTTTTGAATCTTGAGCGCATCGGCTCCCCGCGAGGCGTAGACCGGGTTCGGATACAGGTACACGCGCGACAGGTCCGACGAGGCTGTGCTGGACTCCACCAGATCCACCACCGACAGTCCTCCGTACGTCCCCACGTAGAGCCGGTCGTTGGCGAGGTCCATCCTCAGCACCTGGCAGCTGGCGTGGGCCAGCGGTGAAATGATGTCGAGCGGGTAGCGCAGGCCGGAGAGCGCGATGAACCCCGCCGCGGTGGTATACGCGTCGATGTCGCCTTCGTCGTCGAAGGCGATGCGATTGAGCCCGAAATCGGTGGCCACCCAGAGATTCTGATCGGCGTCGAGCGCCACGTCGCGCACCTGGTCGTTGAGGATGCCAGGGCTGGTGCCGGTGTAGACCGGGATGCGGCGCGTGCTGCCCGACTCGTAACGGAACAGGCCCGCCGAGGTTGCAATCCACAACACGCGGTCGCTGCGCAGCGCGAGCGCGTTCACCTCCGCCTCCGCCGGCAGCCCGTTGCCGCGCGAAACCGGCGTGGCCCAGACGTCGTTGGACGCGTTGCTCAGGTTGGGCCAGTCGTAGCCGCCGTGGCTCCACACCTGCACCCCTACCTCGCGCAGGGCGACGTACGCAAAACTGGAACCGAATTCGACGTCGGTGACGTTGCCCGAGAGCATGCGCGCGTCCTTGCCCGGATTCATCTGGAACCACGCGCTGCGGTCCTCCCTGAGGATCTGGATGCCCCACCACCCGCTGGACGAATAGAACTCGTCGGACAGGAACCAGCGGTTGCCGGCCGGGTCTTCCACCGCGAGTTGCAGATTGAGCGAGCCGAGCCCGTCGCCGCCACCGGAGAGGATGTCGTTGCGCTCCCAGACGTCGTTGCCGTAGTTGGCGTCGCGACCGTCGTCCAGCGTGTCCAGCGGCCTGGGATTGGTGGGGTTGGAGAGCGTGCAGAACCACTTGAGACCGCTGCGATCGGCGAGCAGGGTGACGTTGGAGAACTGGTTGCTGGGCAGCTGGATGCCGGGACGGGAGGAGTTGTAGTTCATCCAGGTCCCCGCCGGTGTCAGCTTGCCCACGTAAAAATTACGGAACGAGGCCCACATCGATCCGTCGATGTCCTGCGAGAGCCGGATCACGTCGTTGGCTCCCGGCGTGTTTGGAAACACATTCTCCATGCTTGTACCGTCAAAACGAATCATGCCTGGACCACGGCGGTCCTGCAGCACGATGCCACCCGCGTACACGTCGCCGTTCGACTCCACGCTCAAGCCCCGCATCAGGTTGGCGCCGTTGCCGCCGGTGAACCCGTAGCGCACCAGCACCGAGTCGGCTCGAAATATCGTCCAGCTCGCGCCGGTGCCGGTGTAGCGGAACAGGTTGCGCGTGCTGCCGCCCCACATGGTGGTCCCGTCCCAGAACAGGGACTGCATGGCGCGCGTGTCGGGTCCGATGTCGGTCCACGAACTGTCCGACGGATCCAGCCGCCAGACGCCGTCGCTGGTGCCCACCCAGATGCGCGAACCGTCCGTGCCCAGCACCGCCGCCTCGGACGGTCCCCCGCTGGGCTGGCGCAGCAGGCCCAGGCGGTCGAGCACCGCGATCCCGCCGTCGGTGGCCATCAATACGACGTCACCGTCCGGCAGCACGTCGTTGACGTCGTCGGCGGGCAGTCCGTCGCGCGCGAAGTAGCGCGCGGAGGCAAAGTCGTTGCGAATCGTTCCCGCGCCCGGCGTGGCGCCGTACACCACATCGGCATCCCACAGCGCCACCGAGTGGATGGAATTGCTGGACAGCCCGTCGATCTGCTCATTGAGCGAGCGCAACAGGGTGAGTCCGTTGGCCGAAAGGCGCACCTTGGCGACGCCGATGTCCTCGGTGCCGATATACAGCAGTCCGTCCGGGGTGAAGGCGAGACAGGTGAGGGCATTGGAGGGCAGGCCGTCGGTGTTGTCAAACTGCTGGAACGTCCCGCGCGCGGGGTCATACACCAGCAGCCCACCGTAGGTCGCCATGTAGAGACGGCCGTCACGCGAGACCACCTCGTTGATCGCGCTGGCATCGATGTGATTGCGCCACGAGAACTGCGCGGCACCCGCGCTGGGGATCAGTGACACCACAACGCCCACCACCAGGGCCGGACACGTCGCGCGTGAAAGAGTCATGGTTCCATCCGTCCGCCATTGGCGGTGATATCCAGCAGGCGGCGGCGGCCCCGGATCATGCGCGCGAGCGTCGCCACCAGTATCTTCGCGTCGTTCATCAGCGACCAGTCCTGCACGTAGGCGGCGTCGCGCACGAACAGATCCTCGCGCCCGATCACGGCCGCCCCCTCGCGCCAATGCCCCGTCACGCCGGGCCGCACTTCGAAGCGCACCCGGCCCACGCGCCCCACGTACCGTGCTTCGCCGGGGGGCAATGGGTACGGTCCCACAATACTCATCTTGCCGATGACGACCAGCCAGAACAGGGGAAAATTGACGAAGTCGGACGGCCCATCCGTCCGGCCGCTCCCCGCAATGGGGAGGGCGAGGGGCTCCCCGCGGGCTCCCAGGCGCTCCAGCACCGTGAACGGCTTGCGCGCCCGCGAAAAAGCGTACAGGGAGTATAGCACATGGAACGGCGCCGAGACCACGGCGAAGACCGTCCCGGTCACCAGGTCGAGCGCGCGTTTGGCGAAGCGGTCCAGCAGGTAACGCGTGTCGCGCGGAAAGAAGATGATGGGCCTCCCCTGCAACTCCGACACCCGGGCCTGGTGGAACACCAGTGTCGCGTAGCCGGTGAGCATGGTGACGTCGATGACGCGGCGGCGGCCCATGGCCACCACTTCGGCCAGCTGCGCGTCCGACACCGATCCCGGCAACACAACCACCTGCTGCAACCGGTAGCGTTCCACGATCTTCTCGAGGTCCTCCAGCGGTCCCAGCGTGCCGGTCAGGATGCTATCACTCTGCCCCGCCGTGTCGACGATTCCCACCACGTCGAAGCCGAGTTCGTCGTCCTGCATGAGCTTCAACTCGATGTCACGCGCCTCCGCCTTGGGCCCTACCACGCACACCCGCTTCAGGTCCACCTTGAGCACCAGCAGGCGGCGGTGCAGCCGGCGCACACCGTAGCGCAGCAGCCAGTCGAACAGAATCGCAAATGGCACCATGAACGCAACCACCATGCGCGAATAGGTGCGGATCTGTGACAGGTAGGTGCTGGTCATGAGCAGGACGGACGCGAACACGATGGCACGGCCGATGAGAAAGAGCTCGTCCACCGGTCGCGTCTCGCGACGGATGCGATACAACCCCAGCGCGAGGAAGGTGAACACGAACAGCAGATTCTCGAAGACGACGAACCGCTCGTAGGCCTGCACCGGGAACATGGGGTTGGTGAACAGCGTCCCCAGCGCCACGCGCAGGTAGTACGCGGCCAGGAAGGCAGCGTTGAACGCGACCACGTCGAGCAGCAGAAACAAGACCACCTTGCCCACTTCGCGATAGCGCTTCAGGAAGTAGAAGAGTGCGTTCCACTTCTCGTAGTAGCGGAAGAGGCTCACCAGATGCGCCACGAAGGAGCGGTTCAGCACCGCCTGCGCGCTCTCGCGCTGGTAGCCGTGTTCCACCACCGCGTCGGCAACGTAGTAGACGCGGAGTCCCTTCTGCGCCATGCGGTAGCACCAGTCCACGTCCTCGAAGTACAGAAAGAAGCGCTCGTCCATCATACCCACACTGTCCACCGCCTCCCGCCGCACCAGCATGGCCGCGCCGATGAGCCAGTCCACCTGCCGCGTGGAGGCATGGTCGAAGTCCAGCATGAGGTGCTCGCGCACCGCGCTCTCGTCGCGGAAGATCTTCCCCAGCGGGGTACGCCGCATCAGCAGCACGCGGAAGGTATAGAAGCGCCGGCAGGAGAGCTGCACGGTACCGTCGTGGAACACGAGCTTCGGGCCCACGATGCCCGCGTCCGGCGTGCGCTCCATGAAGTCCACCAGCTTCTGCACCGACCCACGCCGCACCACCGTGTCGGGATTGAGGATGAACAGGTAGCGACCGCGCGCGCGCCGGATGCCGATGTTCACGCCCTTGGAATACCCCAGGTTCTCGCGCCCCGCGTGCAGCGTGGCCCACGGATAGCGTTCACGCACCACATCCGGCGTGCCGTCCGCGCTGGCGTTGTCCACCACCACCACCTCCAGCATCCCGGCCGCGGCCTCGGCGGCCAGCGAATCGAGACAGGCACCGATGACGCCGGCGCTGTTGTAGGTGACGATGATGACCGAGGTTTGCACCGCTCAGGGAATCCTTCTGAAGATCGACGCGAAACGCAGCTTCCACACCATGAAGGCCGCCTCCCACACGATGCGCCGGGACATCTTGGAGGTTCCCACCAGGCGATCGGTGAAGACGATGGGGATTTCCACCATGCGGTAGCCGCGCTTCCACACGTGAAAATTCATTTCGATCTGAAAGGAGTATCCGTCGCTGCGCACGTCCTGCAACGGCAGGGCCGCAAGCACCTCGCGCCGGAAGCATTTGAATCCGCCGGTGGCATCGTGCAGGGGAAGCCCGGTGATGATGCGCGTATAAATGTTGGCGGACACGCTGAGGATCAGCCGCGAGAGCGGCCAGTTGACAACGGTGACGCCGCGCGCGTAACGCGAACCGATCACCAGGTCGAAGTCGGGAATGCGCGCGAGGAACTCCGGAATCGCGCTGGGGTTGTGCGAGAAATCGGCGTCCATCTCGAATATGTAGCGTGCGTCGGTATGCGCGAGCGCCCAGGTGAAACCCGCTATGTAGGCACCACCCAGGCCCGCCTTCTCGGGCCGGTGCAGCACGTGCAGGCGCGGCTCGCGCCTGGCCCATTCGTCCACGAAGGTCCCGGTGCCGTCGGGAGAGTTGTCGTCCACCACCAGGATGTGCAGATCCAGCGGCAGCGCCAGCAGCGCGTCCACCAGCCGCGCGATATTCTCGCGCTCATTATAGGTGGGAACTACAACGAGCGTTTCCACCGCGCTCCCTTTCGGCGCGTGACCCACGACGCCACCAGCACCAGCAGCGTGAGTACGAAAGCGCCGATCGAAATGCCGGCGCTCTTCTCGATCAACGAGCGGTCGTAGACGAAGACCACCTCGTGGTGTCCGGCCGGCAGCGCCAGCGCGCGCAGCACGCCGTTGGCGCGCAACACCTCGACGGGCGCACCGTTCACCGTGGCCTTCCAGTCGGGATAGAACACCTCGCTCACCACCAGGAGGCCGGGGCGGTCCATGTCCACCGCGAAGGCCACCTCGTCCATGGTGCGGCGGGTCTCGACCGCCGCGGCACTGCTGTCCCCCGCCTCGGGGCGCAGCGGCGGCTCGCGATCCAGGTACACCATTCGCCTCGGATCGAACCCGGGCTGCGCGATGGCCTCCAGCACCTGCTCGGAACCGGCCACGCGGTAATCGCCCACCACCCACGCGCGCGGCAGCGCACCCGTATTCTCGTAGATGGCCCGCGGCTGGCCCTCGAAATCGCGCCCCGTCCACAACGGTTGCAGCTGCGGGTGATCGGGCAGGCGCGCCCCCGCCACCACGTAGCGCACGTTCATCATGTCCAGCAGCGCGAAGCTGCCGTTGGCCAGCGCGCCGGCAAAGGCGGGCAGGAATGCATCGTACGCCGAAAGCTTGGCCGGGTGGTACCCGCCCACCGACGAGATGTCGAACACCATGAACCGGTTGGACGCGAACAGCGCCGAGAAGGGCCGCTGCGGGCTGTCCATGGGAAACACGCGGAACGTCCCCTCCTGCTGCTGCAGGAAGGTCATCATGTCGTCTGTCTGCAGATAGCGCTGCGTGTCGGGTTTGTCACGGATGATGCGGTACGCGTCGTGGGAGCGGAATACCTCGGGGTGGAGGATGAAGCGATCCACACGGTGGTAGTCCACCGCGCCCAGCAGCAGCACCAGCAGGCACAGCGTTACCGCGCTCATCCTGCGCATCGATGCGAACGCGAACACGGCGGCGGCGAGTGTCAGGGCGAGCAACCCGATCTGCACGAAGTCCGCCGCGATGAAGCCACCCGCCAGCCGCGCCACCATGCGCTGCTCCTCGGGGTTCTGGGTGGCGCGCACCTTTCCCGCAGCCGCCGACACGAATCCGTCCGTCCAGTACCCGTGCGAGAAGATCGCCACCAGGAAGAGCACCCCCGCCGCCATCAGCCCGCGCAGGGCCCAGCGGCGCAACTGCGTGCGGTCGCTGCGGATCAACGCGTCCAGTCCCGCCGCGAACAGTCCGATCACGGCCAGTTGCTGCACGATGAGGATCATCACCGGCACGCGGAACTTGCTGAAGTAGGGCAGGAACTTGAAGAGCAGGTCGTAGACCGGCGGAAAGAACTTGCCGAAGGAGACCACCGTGGCAAACAGGGCGACGAAGGCGAGAAACAACACCCAGCGCGTGCGCGCAGCGAACAGGGCGACGAGCGCAAATGCACTCACCACGATGCCCAGATAGTTGGGGTAGTCGGTGAACGGCATGTGGCCGAGGTAGAGTTCCTTGCCGAAGCCGTAGGAGAACGGCGCCACGAAGGTGAGCGTCTCCGCGGGGTGCAGGCTCCACGAGGTGGCGTAGCCGTAGTCCAGGCCGCCCGCCGCGGATGCGCCGCGGATGGAGTACTGCGCGTAGTCGTGCACCGGCAGGTAGAGCACGGCGCACATGGCCAGCGACAGCGCGACGATCACCGCCAGCGCTCCGGCGGCGAAACCGCTCCCGGCCAGCGCGCGCCCCGGCGCGCGCTCGCGCAGTCCGTCGACGATGCGCGCGGTGCCGAAGAACAGCAGGTGCAGCCCCACCAGCAGGTAGGTGTAGTAGCTCACCTGCAGGTGACCGCGCAGCATCGAGAAACCGAGCACCAGCGCGAGCGCGGCCCCGTTGGCGACCAGGCCCTTTCCCCGCCAGATGCGGTCCCAGAACAGCAGCGCGAAGGGCAGGTAGGCGACCGCGCACGCCTGGCTGCCGTGGCCGTTCGCACCCACCGCCACCAGGTTCGGCATCCACATCATCAGCACGCCGGCCACGATGGCCGCGGCACGGGTGACACCGCGGTCGGCCAGCAGCAGGTAGGTGCCCAGGCCGGTGAGAAAGGTGTGGAAGAGCAGCCAGGTGTACTCCGGAAAGAAGAGCGCGCGGCGCAGAAAGCCGACCACGAAGTTGACCGGGTAGATCCAGGGCGTGTACGACAGGCTGCCGAAGCTGGGCATGCCCGAAAACAGGTAGGGGTTCCACACCGGATAGGAACCGGCGGCGAGTGCCTTCTCCCCCACCGCGGCGAAGCTCGCCGCGGCCTGGTTGTCGCTGGCGAAGAACACCTTCCCGCCGAACACGAGTTCGCGGTACAGGAAGGCGATGGCGAGCATCATCACCGCGGCCGCCACGAGGAACACCCCTTTCGGGGTGTACAGGAAGCGGATCCCGGAGGACCCGGTGGCCGCCACGTCGGGGCGCGGCTTCGCGGCCGCAGCCCGGTTGGATCTGGAACTCTTTGCGGGCATAGGAACGACGGTGGCCGCGATGATACCACACTCACCGCCCGCCACAAATTGCGTTTTTTAAAGGGCTTGCTCGCCCGGTGCCCCCGCCGCGGCGGCCAGGATGGCCCCGGCACACCGGCTCCACGCGAATTCCCCCGCCCGGGCCCGGATGGCCTGCGCCATGCGCCCCCCCGCCTGCTCGGAGAAGAAGCGGACCATGGCCGCGGCCAGTGCCCCGGTATCCCCCGGGGCGACCACGTAACCGGTGACCCCGTCCGCCACCACGTCGGGCAACCCCCCCACCGCGGTCACGATGACCGGGCGCTCGAAGCTGAACGCGGTCTGCACGATGGCGCTCTGGGTGGCGCTCACGTAGGGCAGTACCACCACGTCCGCCGCGCGGAAGAAGCCGCCCACCGCCTCGTTGGGAACGTAGCGGTCCACCACGCGCACGCGCGCTTCGATGCCGAGGGAGCGGATGCGCGCGTCGTAGGGCGCGCGCGGCTCGTAGAACTCGCCCACCACCAGCAGCGTGCCGTCGATCTCCTCCGCGCACAGCGCGAACGCGTCGAGCAGCGCGCCCAGCCCCTTGTAGGGTCGCACCAGCCCGAAGAACAGCACCACGTTGCCGTCCACGCCCAGGCGGGCGCGCGCGGTGGCGCGGTCCTCGGCGTTGCCGCCGAACAGGTCGAAGACCGGCATGGGATTGAACTTCACCACCGCGTCCGGTGTGAGCGCGGCGAGCGTTCGCCCGTCCTCGCGCGACTGCACCACGAAGGCGTGCGCACCGGCCAGCCCCCAGCGGGTCAGCACGCGGTCGATGGGGCTGGATTCGTGCGGAAGCACGTTGTGGCAGAGGAACACGATGCGCGCCTGCGAGCGTCGGCGGATTCGCCGGCACATGGCCCGGAACGCGGGCGCAAAGAACGGATGCCACCACTGGAACACCACCACGTCGGGCGCGAACGCGAGTACGTCGTCCGCGGCGCGCCGCCATGAGAACGGGTTGATGGAGTCGATCACGCGTGACGACGCAACCGGCAGTGTCGACGCGCTTTCGTCGAACTGGGTGCGGCCGGGAAACAGGAATCCAGGGTAGAGGCGGGAGAAGCCGGTGACATGCACCGCGTGCGATCCGCTCAGTTCCCGGGCCAGCATGGCGGTGAAGTGGCTGATTCCCCCGCGGTAGGGGTGCACCGGCCCGACCAGGCAGATCCTCATGCGCCGGATGGGCGCGCCGCGTCCGCCGGGGTGTGGCGGCCGCGCACGTCGTACTCCTTGAATGCGTACACTGCCTCGCGCGCGCCGCGGGCGGTGATCAACTCCGCCAGCAGGCCGATGGATGCAATCTGCAGCGCGACGATGATCAGTACGAAACCGAGCAGCATGATGGGCCGCACACGCAGTCCGTCCCCCGCAATCCACTGCACCAGGAAGAAGACCTGCGGGGTGAGCCCCAGCGCGAACAGCACCACCGCGATGCGCCCAAAGAAGTGCAGCGGGTTGAGCGCGCGGCGCGTGACGAACATGGTGGTGACCAGGTCGAAGAACCCGTTGAGAAAGCGGCGCGCTCCGTACTTGCTCTTGCCGTACTTGCGCTTGTAGTGGCGCACGCCGATCTCATCCACGCGAAACCCTTCCCACGCCGCCAGCGCCGGGATGAAGCGGTGCAGTTCGCCGTACACGGTGATGGCGTCGGTCACCTCGCGGCGGTACATCTTGAGCCCGCAATTGAAGTCGTGCAGCTTGATGCCGGTGACGGCCGAGGTGGTGGCGTTGAACAGGCGCGAGGGGAGCGTCTTGGAGGGCGGGTCCTGGCGGTTGGTCTTCCACCCCGACACCAGGTCGGCCCCGCCTTCGATCTTGCGCAGCAGCGCGGGAATCTCCGCCGGGTCGTCCTGCAGATCGGCGTCGATGGTCACCACGAAGTCGCCGTCGACGGCACGGAAGCCCACCTGCAGCGCGGCGGACTTGCCGTAGTTGCGGCGAAAACTGATCACGCCGACGCGCGGCGACTTGCGGGCCAGCTCGCGCAGCACCGCCACCGTGCGATCGGTGCTGCCATCGTCCACGAACACGTACTCGTAGTCGCAGCCCATCTGCGCCATGACGGCTTCGATCTGCTCGTACAGCTCGGGCAGACTGTCCTGCTCGTTGTAGCACGGCACCACCAGGGAGATCTTCATGGCGTGTCCCGCCCGTCGAGGCGCCGCAGCAAGGCCTCCACCCATTCCGTCTCGCGCGCGATTCCGTCTTCCAGGGCCACGGTGGGCCGGTACCCGAGCGCCGTCTCGGCGGCGGAGATGTCCGCGTAGGTGTGCATCACATCGCCCTTCTGAGATTCTCCGTAGCGCGCGTCCACGGTGCGACCGGTAACGTTCGCGATCACATCGATCACGTGATTCAGCGTCACCCGGCTGCCGCCGCCGATGTTGAATACCGCCGCGGGGCCCTGGTACACAGCGGCGGCGACATTGGCCGCAACCGCGTCGTCAACGAAGGTGAAATCACGCGTCTGCGCGCCGGAGCCGTACACCTCCACCGGCGCCCCCTCCAGCGCGGCGCGGATGAAGCGGTGGAACGCCATGTCGGGCCTCTGCCGCGGGCCGTACACGGTGAAGTAGCGCAGGCACACCACCGGGACGGCGTAGTTGGCGCCGTACAACATGCACAGCGCCTCGCCCGCCAGCTTGGTCACGCCGTACGGCGAGCGCGGTTGCACGGGGTGATCCTCGCGCATCGGCAGCAGCGCGGTGTCACCATAGACCGAACTCGAGCTGGAGTAAACGAGTTTGACGCCGGCATGCCGTCGCAGGGCCTCGCACAGCAACTGCGTGGCGCGGATGTTGTTCTCGATGTAGTGCTCGAACTCGCTCCCCCAGCTGCGGCGCACGCCGGCCTGCGCGGCCAGGTGAAAGACCGCCGATGCCCCCTCCAGCAGGGCATCCAGATCGGTGGCGGTGAGGGATTCCTCCACCAGACGGAAGCCATCGTGCGAGGAAAGGCGGGAGAGGTTGTCGCGCTTGATGCGGACGTCGTAGTAGTCGGTGAGGCAGTCGATACCCGTCACGGAACGGCCGCTTGCAAGCAGCGCCTCGCTGAGGTGGGAACCGATGAACCCCGCTGCCCCGGTGACGACTACACGCTGCGCCATGACCGCCAGCTACTGTTCCTTCGTTCCCTGCTGCATCTGACCGTCGAAGTCTTCCAGCATCTGCTTGACCTCCTGGTCCCCGGGGTGCCGGGCGAGCCAGTCGGCGAGATAGGCCCGCGCGCGCGGGTACATGCCCCCGCGCACACTCAGCGTATAGCCCATCATCACCAGGTCCTGGCTGTCGGGATCCTCGCGCAGGATGGGGTCGATCAAGTCGAGCGCCTTCTCGTAGTCACCCAGGCGCTCGTACACCCCGGCCAGGCGGTACATCAGCTGCAGGTCGCCGGGGCTGTTGCGCAGCGCATCCATGTAGTACTGAATGGCACCCACGGTGTCGCCCGCGTCCAGGTAGTACAGGCCAAGCAGCTGCCGCGGGGGTTCCAGGCGCGGGGAGATCTGTCCGGACACCTCCATGTAGCGCAGGGCGGTGGCGTAGTCGCCCGCCTTGTGCTTCTCGTAGGCAAGCTGCACGAACGCGGCCGAGTAATTCTGGATCAGATGTTCGATGTATGGCTGCAGGTAGAGGCTCTTGTCGCGCTTCCAGTTCGCGTCGAGAATGCCGCCGTAGCTGTACTGGTTGACGATGCAGTCCTCCAGCTTGTCCACGTTCACCATGTTGTCGCCCTTGCGCGGCACCACCTTGTAGGCCAGCCCCTCCATCTCGAGGATCTCGCGGTAGGGGGCGAAGGTCGACGACGGAATCGTCACCGCAAAGTAGACGGGCCGCTGGAACTTGTTGGTGCGCAGGATGTGGTCAACGGCGAGATCCCGCACCAGCAGCCAGCCGTCCTTGCCCGGCACCGGAACCAGCTGGTCGATCTGGTCGTCCGTCCACGCGATGGGCACGCGGGGTTCGTTGTCCCGGCACTGCTTGATGTACCACGGCGTGTTGAGCAGGCTCAGGTTCACCACCCGCACGTCCTTGCGATAGCCCTCCACCTCCTGGATGAACCATAACGGGAAGGTATCGTTGTCCCCGTTGGTGAACAGGACCGCGTTGGGCTCCAGGCACACCAGCATGTTGCGCGCGTACTCCGCGCAGGTGCGATTGCGGGAGCGGTCGTGCGTAAAGTAATGCTGCGACATGGTGGTGAACGGCATGGCGGCGAACAGCACCGCCAGCGCCACCGTGGCGGGCACCGGGTTGCGCGAACGGGCGAACATGCCCTTCAGCTCGTTCAGCACGCTGGCGGCACCGATGCCGATGAAGACGGCAAAGTAATAGAACGCCGAGGAGTAGAAGTAATCGCGTTCGCGCACCTCGCTGTCCGAGAAGTTCAGGAAGATGATCAGGCCCAGGCTCATGACCATCAGGGTGACGAACAGCATGACGAACGTCTTGCGGTGGCGGGAGTACTGATCCACCATTCCCCACACCCCCAGGCCCACCGGCAGCAGCGAGCCCAGGTTGAGCTGGCCCACGTAGGCCTGGAACATCTGGAACTGGGCCTGGAAGTACCCGTTGAAGTGCTGGAACTGGAACAGGTAGCTGGCCTTGCGATTGACGATGCTGGTGGGCGGGTACTGTTCGCGGCGCACCACCGCGTACAGCGCGCGCCACGTCTCCGGGTCGCCCTCGTCGATGGCGGGGTTGTGCATGGAACGGATCAACAGCACCAGGTGGACGGACAGGCCCAGCAGGAACAGTCCGGCACACACCGCCGCGAACGGCTTGCCCCGGCTGTAGAGCCAGATGATCACAATGGCCAGCACGCCCAGCAGGAACAGGGTGAACCCGCCGTTGCGGTAGATGGTGGCGTCGGCGATGAAGACACCCAGCGTCGCGCTGGCCACGAACCACTCCAGCAGGGAGAAGGGGCGGTCCTTCGACATCAGCACGAAGAAGAAGATGCCGGAAAAGACCAGCACCGTGCCCAGGTGGAAGCCCACACTCAAGGCCAGCAGATAGAAGATGAGATAGATGAACGACGTCGAGCGCGGCGTCTTGGGCATGTCGCCCCACTTGATGGCCAGCCACGTCATGAAACCCATGAACGCGTTGCTCATCCCGTACACTTCCGCCTCGATCGAGTTGGTCCAGTATGAGTCGCTGAAGGTGAGGAACAGCGCGCCGGTCAGCGCGCCGCCGATCCGCACGACGCCATCGGCCAGGGTCTGGCTCCTGCCGGCCATGTCGTCGAAGAAGCGCACCGCAAGCGCATAGACGAACAGCACCCCCGCCGCACCGCAGAACGCGGACAGCAGGTTCACCCGCTGCGCGATGGACAGGAACCAGAACGGCAGCAGGCACGCCACCTTGGCCACCAGCACGTACAGCGGCGTGCCCGGTGAGTGCGGCACGCCCAGGATGTGCGCCGAGGCGATGAACTCGCCGGAGTCCCAGAAGCTCGACGTCCCCTCCATGGTGCTCGCATAGAGCAGGAAGGAACCCAGGAAGGCCAGCAGCCCCCCGGCCCAGAAGAGTCTGCGCAGGGTTCGCTGGAGGGCCGGTGCCGGCGAAGCGGCGTTGTTCGGTTGATTCATTCGTTGTGCGGCGGAGATCGGTCCGCCGTCCGGTGGCGCGCCGGTGGGAACGCGGGATGTCCTTTGTATGCAGCACCGCCCGGGTTGGTTCCCGGGCGGCCGGCGCGAGCTACAAGCTACCCGACCCCCGTGGGGCGATCAAGCGCGAAAAGAAGGAGAACCCGGGGGGCCTCCCACCCGTCGCGCCAGAAAGAACCCCAGGCCCACGAGGCTGGCCAGCACCGAGATGATGTAGGTGACGAATTCCATCGCAAACGCGTCGGTGCGGCCGATGCCCGCCTGGGCGAACAGGAGGATGCCGAGCCCCTCGCGGATCCCGAGCCCGTTGATGGTGACGGGCGGAATCATGGCCAGGCTCAGAATGGGCACGAACACGAAGAACTGGCACAGGACGTGGAAGTCCATGGTGACCCCCATCGCCATTCCCACCAGAACGTGCGTCAGCACACGCAGCATCTGGATCAGTATGGAGAACGCGACCAGCCGCGCCACCAGCGCGCGGCGGCCCTTGAAGGGCGAGAGATGGTCGATGATGGACGTGATGCGCCGGTCGAGCGCCAGTGGGCGCACGCGCAGCACCGCACGGCGGAACGCGTTTCCCAGCGGACGGAAGAAATAGAACCCGATGGCCGGCAGCATGCACGCGGCGAACAGCGCCAGGTAGTACGCGTACGGCGTCGGCTCCCGCGCGATCAGGAACAGGTCCGCCGCGATTGCGAGCACACACAGGCTGAACACGCCCAGCAGGCGATCCAGCAGGGTCACCGCGATCACATGGTAGACACTACCGCCCAGCCGTGTGACGTCATACACCTTGACGGCGTCGCCCCCGATGTTGGCGGGGAGGAAGTTGTTGAAGAACAGGCCCACGTTGTAGAAACCGAAGGTGCGTGCGCGGCCGGCAGAGATTCCACCCGCGCTGAGCAGCACGTGCCACTGCAGCCAGCCGGCCACGTTGCTCACCACGAACACCGCCACCGCCGACACCAGCAGCACCGGGTCCATGGTGCGGATCAACCGCTCCAGCTCCGGCAGCGAGATCTTGCGCAGCAGGAACACCATGAGCCCCGCGCTCACCGCGATCTTCACCGTCCAGCGCAGCAGCCCGCCCCCGACTCCCCTGGTACCGGCGTGGGTGGTGCTCATCGGGCATCCCGCAGGAAGCGTGTTTCCATTTCGTCCGCCGTACGGTCCCAGGTAAGCGAACCCGCCCACGACAGGGCCGCCTGAGACATGCGCGCGCGCAGGGCGTCGTCGCGCAGCAACTCGAGCGCGCGCTTCGCGAACGCGTCGCTGTCCCCCGGCGGAACCAGAAAGCCGGTTTCCCCGTCGCGGATGGAATCGCGCAACCCGGGGCTGTCGCTCCCCACCACCGGCACCCCGCACGCGTTGGCCTCCACCACCGTGAGCCCCCAGCCCTCCTTGGGGCTCGCGTTGAGCACCACGTGGCAGCGGTTCAACGCGAGCACGATGTCGCCCGCGGGCATGTGTCCGGCGAATTCCACCGCATCGCCCAGCCCCAGCCGGCGCGCGAGTTCCCTGAGCGCGGGCAGCTCGGGGCCGTCACCGATGATCAGCAGGCGCGCGTTCGCCATCGCCTCGCGCACGCGGACGAACGCGCGGATCACCACGTCGATCGCCTTGTAGCGGCGTGCGCGGCCGAGGTGAACCAGGGTGGGGTGTTCGTCGCGGCCCGCGTCCGGGATCACCCGGTAACGCTCGTGGTCCAGCCCGCACAGCACCACGTCCACGTTGCCCGCTGGAACCCCGCGCGCCACCAGATCGTCGCGCGTGCTGGGGGAGATCACCACGAATCGACAACCACGATAGACACGCGGGATGAGTCTCTCCCACAGGTAGACATACGACGCGAACACGGGATTGGTCTCGCGAAACACGGTGGTGCCGAACAGGTGCGGAATCACCGGCATCACCGGCAGGCGGGTGAACCATGGCATGAAGAACGGGATCTTGTTGATGTCCTCGATGATGAGGCTCGCGGGGTCGCGCCGCAGGTGCGCGCGGGCCGCGAGCGGCAGCACGAAGTTTGCGTTCCACCACGCGCCACGCCGGATGACCCGGATGCCATCCACGGCTTCCTCCGCGGGCGCCCCCGCGAACCGCGTGGCGAAGAGCGTCGCGCGGTGCCCGCGCGCAACCATGCGCGTGAGGATCTCGTGCAGATGCACCTCCGCCCCGCCGGCCTCCGGATTGCGAATGTCGCGCCAGTTGAGGGCGACCAGATCGAGCCTGCGATCCGCGCTCATGCCTTGCGGCCCAGACACCCGATCACCATGGACGTGGCCAGCCGCACGCCCTGCGGAACGGCGCCGCGCAGCGACGCGCGCGCGCGCGCCATGGCGGGCGACGACAGCGGATACATGGGCAACCGCACCCCCACCTTGAGCAAGGTACGACGCACGCCGCGGTACCAGACGGGCGGAAACAGGTTTTCGCCGTAGAACCCCTCCACCGTGAACCCGGCGCGTTCCATCAGGCCGCGCAGTTCACCCGCGCTGAACTCGGTCTCCCAGCCGGCGAACCAGCGGTCGGCGGCCATCAGCGCGTGCTTCATGGCGGTGTAGTAGTGATAGCGCTGTGGCACGTCCACCAACAGGCAGCCTCCCGTGCGCAGCACCCGGTGGTTCTCCGCCAACAGATCCAGCGGCTGGCGGAAGTGTTCCAGCAGCCCCTGGTGAAACACAATGTCGAACGACTCGTTCGCAAACGGCAGCGCGAGCGCGTCACCACACACGATGCGCAACCGGTCGCCGGCGGCGGCACGCGTCAACTCCAGAGACTCGTCGGAGTAGTCCACCGTCCACACCTCGGCGCCGCGCGACGCGAGGTCCAGGCTGTCGCGTCCCGTCCCCGCCCCGACCTCCAGGACGCGCCGGCCGCGCACATCCAGCTGCGACACCAGGTACGCCACCAGGCGCCCGTCGTTGGCGTAGGTGTCCTCGAGCCCGGGCGAGGTGGCCCAGAACCGGTCCCAGTGCCGTCTTTCGGAGGAACGTTTCATGCGGGGTACAACGGGGTGGCTCAGTAGCCGATCAACAGGCGCTCCGCCAGAACCGGCGGCAGGCCCGCCTTGAGGATCTTCTCCGCGGCCTTCTCGCGGTCATAACGCACGCGCACCAGGCGCACCGAATCGCGCTCGTCGTTGAACACCACATACGAGGCGTCGGGGTTGCCGTCGCGGGGCTGCCCCACGCTCCCCACGTTCATCACGTAGCGGTGCTGCTTCGGGTCGAGCATGAGCGCCTCGTCGGAAGGGTAACGCTGTGCACTGCCATCGTCGCAGAATACCACCGGCGCGTGCGAGTGTCCGATGAAGGCGAGCCGGTGCGGCGCCATGGCGTCGAAGGCGCGCTCCGCGCCGAGTCCGTCGAGAACGTACTCCCAGTGCTCGGGGTGATAGGGCGAGGCGTGCACCGCCATGAAACGCGGGTTGTCGCGATACTCGTACGGCAGCGTGCGCAGGAACTCGGTGTTCTCCGCGGTGAGGTTGCCGGCGCTGTACTGGATGCCCTCCAGGGCCACCTCGTGGAAGAACACCCGCTCGCGCTCGTCCACCACCGCAGCGTCGTGATTGCCGCGCAGGCACACCAGCGGATCGAGACCACGCACGGTTTCCACGCACTCGTTTGGATTCGCCCCGTAGCCGATGACATCTCCCAGGCAGACGTACGCGCCAACGCCCTGTTTTTCGGCGTTGGCGAGAATCGCCAGCAGGGCCTCGAGGTTTCCGTGGATGTCGGAGAAGATGGCGTACTTCACACACTTTCCTTCCTGAACTCGCGTACCATGCGATCCAGCAGTCCGTTGACGAAGCGCCCGGCGTCATCCGAGCTGTACCGGTGGGCCACCTCGATGGCCTCGTCGATGATCACCTTTGCCGGCACCTCCGGAAAGTACAGTACTTCGGCGAGGGCGAAACGCAGGATGTTGCGGTCCACCAGCGACACCCGCTCCAGTTCCCAGTTGTCCAGCACGGAACGGATGATGTGGTCGAGATCGGCGCGTTTCTCCATCGTCATCAGGAAGAGGTCGCGCGCGTGGGTCGCCGTTGCGTCGGAGGGGGCACGCCGCATGATCTGCTCGTCCACGATCTCCAACGCCCCGCGGTCGGAGAACTCCGCCTCGTACAGCGCCTGCAGCACCATCTCCCTCGCTCTGCGTCTTTTGCCCATGACTACGACCGAAACTGACTCATCAGTTCCACCAGCGCCACGGCGGCGTTCCAGCCCGCGTTGCCGTGCTTGCCGCCCGCGCGGTCGATCGCCTGTTCCAGCGTATCGGTGGTCAGCACGGCCAGCGTCATCGGCACCCCGCTCTGGAGCGCGGTGGACTCAATGGCCTGCGTCACCGTGCGCGACAGCACGTCATAGTGATCCGTCTCGCCGCGGATGATCGCCCCCGCCCACACCACGCCGTCCGCGTGCTTCTCGCGCGCAACCTGCGCCGCGAGTTGCGGAACCTCGAACGCGCCCGCCACCCAGTATACCGCGATGTCAGCGTCGGCAACACCATGAGCCCGCAGGCTCTCCACCGCACCCTCAACCAGGCGCCGGGTCACCACCTCGTTGAAACGGCTCGCCACCACCGCCACCCTGCGGCCGCTCGCGTCCAGCCGGGCGCGCTTCTCAGTCGCCACTGCGTATCTCCTCCGCCCTCGGCACACCCAGTTGCTGGTTGAGCATGTGGCCGAGCTTGTCCCGCTTGACCTCCAGGTAGCGGCGGTTGACCTCGTTGGCGATGATCTCGATGGGGACGCGGTCCACGATCTCCAGGCCGTAGGCCGACAGCCCCACCACCTTGCGCGGGTTGTTGGTCAGGAGCCGGATCTTGCCGAGACCCAGGTCGGCCAGAATCTGGGCACCCAGCCCGTAGTCCCGCAGGTCGGCGGGGAAGCCCAGCGCCTCGTTGGCCTCGACGGTGTCGTGGCCGCGGTCCTGCAGCGCGTAGGCGCGGATCTTGTTCTCCAGGCCGATGCCGCGCCCCTCCTGGTTCATGTAGACCAGCACCCCGCGGCCCGCGCTGTCGATCTGCGCCAGCGCGTGGGTGAGTTGCGGACCACAGTCGCAGCGCAGCGAACCGAACACGTCGCCGGTGAGACAACGCGAATGGACGCGTACCAGGATGGGTTCGTCGCGCTGGATGGTCCCGCGCGTGAGCGCGACGTGGTTGATGCCGCTGGCAATGCTGCGGTACAGGTGCAGGCGGAATTCGCCGTGCTCGGTTGGAAAGTCGATTTCCTCGATCTTCTCCACCAGCTTCTCCCTGCCACGACGGAAGGCGATGAGGTCGGCGATGGTCACGATGTTGAGTTTCAGTTCTTTCGCGATCTGCGTGAGCCGCGGCAGACGCGCCATGGAACCGTCCTCATCGAGCACCTCGCACAGCACCCCCACCGGCGCGAGTCCCGCGAGACGCGCCAGGTCGACCGCGGCCTCGGTGTGGCCGGCGCGGCGCAGCACGCCACCCGGCCGGGCGACGAGTGGAAAGATGTGTCCGGGCCGCGCCAGGTCCGCGGGACGGGTCTTCTCGTCCACCAGCGCGCGGATGGTCGCCGCGCGGTCGTGCGCGCTGATCCCGGTGGTGGTCCCACCCACCTTGTCCACCGACACGGTGAACGCGGTTCCGAGCTTGCACGTGTTGTGCTCGGCCATGGCGTTGAGTTCGAGATGCGCGGCGCGCTCCTCGGTGATCGGCGCACAGATCAAGCCGCGCCCGAAGCGCGCCATGGAATTGACCAGTTCGGGTGTGACCTTCTCGGCGGCGAAGATCATGTCCCCCTCGTTCTCACGATCCGCGTCGTCGACGACGATCACGATGCGGCCGTTGCGAATGTCCTCGATTGCCTGGTCGATGCTGCAGAACGGACTCATGGATGCTCTCTCCTCCGCCGCGTGCTGGCGCGGCCGTCTGGACTACTGCGAGGGCGCGGGCTGCGCACGACGCACGAATTCCTGCACGTATTTTGCGATCACGTCCGCCTCGACGTTCACGGGCGTTCCCGCCCGGTACCCCCCGATGATGGTGGCGCCGACGGTGTGCGGAACGATGGCAACGGTGATTTCGCCGCCGCCACACAACGACGCGATGGTCAGGCTCACACCGTCGATGGCGATGGACCCCTTCTCGACGCAAAGTTCGTAAACCTTCGGGGGCAGCGCCACTCTCAGGGTGCCGCCGTTGGCGTCGTGCTCCCAGGCGCTGACGCGGCCGACCCCGTCCACGTGCCCCTGCACGATATGGCCGCCGAAGACCCGCGCCGCCGTCACCGGCGTCTCCAGGTTGACCCCGTCCCCCGCCGCCAGTGCGCCCAGCGTGCTGCGCGCGAGCGTCTCACCCACCGCGGTCGCATCGAAACCGGTTGCGTCCGCACGCTCGGCGGTGAGGCACACACCGCTTACCGCCACGCTGTCCCCCACCCGCAGCCCGGCCGCGATCTCGGGCGGGACCGCGATGCGCAGGCGCCGCACGCCGCCCTCGTCGCTCACACGTTCCACGCGGCCCACGAACTCGATCAGTCCTGTAAACATGCGTCACTCCCCCGGCCGGCCGCCGCGCGCGACCGGAAACCCGCCTCGATCTCGTCGCGCGCACGCTCACCCACGCTGCGCGTGCGCTCGTCCGCGCCGACCGGCACGCAATCCACCACCGCGCCCGGCGGCGTGTCCGGGCGCATCGGCACCCCACCCGCACCCAGCAGGACCGGCGCGCGGTAGTACCAGGCGGCGTCCCAGCGGCCGGCGGCAAGGAAGCTCGCGGCAACGCCGGGCCCGCCCTCCACCAGGAGGCGCCTGAGCCCGCGCGCGGCCAGCGCGGCGACGGCTTCGTCGATGTCCACGCCCCGCGGCGCGCGCGCGCAGCGGATCACGCTGCCGCCCCGCGCGTCGATAGCCGCCGCCCGCCCGGCGTCCGCGTCGCCGCCGGTCACCACCACGAAGGGACGCCCGGCGCGCGACCACGCGTTGTCGGCGGGCGTGCGCAAGCGCGAATCGAGCACCACCGGCACCGGCAGGCGATGCGGGCCGGGCGACAGCAGGCGGCAGTCAAGGCGCGGCGCATCGCTGAGCATGGTGTTTACGCCGATGACGACGGCGTCGTGCACCGCGCGCAGCGCGTGCACCTCGGCCCGCGCGTCGCCCCCGGTAATATCGTCGCGCCGTCCGGGCGCCGATGCCACCATGCCGTCTCGCGAGAGCGCCATCTTGAGGGTCACCAGCGAGGGAAGTCCAAGGCGGTCGCGGTAGTAGCCCAGATTGTCCAGAACGCCGGACGCGTCCAGGCACCCGACCTCCACCCGGATGCCGGCGGCGCGCATCCGTTCGACACCGCGGCCGAACACGCGCGGGTCTGGATCGAGTGCGGGAATGACCACGCGCGCGACCCCCGCGGCGATGATGCGGTCGGTGCAGGGTGGTGTCCGCCCGTGGTGCGCGCACGGTTCGAGCGAAGCGTAGAGTGTGGCGCCGCGCGCGGCTTCCCCCGCCGCATCGAGCGCGATCACCTCCGCATGGGCGATACCGTCCTGGCCGTGGAATCCGGTGGCCAGCACGTGCCCGTCCCGCATCACTACCGAACCCACCATCGGGTTGGTGCCGGTGCGGCCCGCACCCTGCCACGCGAGGCGCATGGCCATGCGCATGGCGGCCAGGTCCCCGTCGTTCCAGACGTCCGGGTCGGGTCGGGGCCCGGACGCGCCATCCGGGGTGGGCACCCGGCCGGCGATGGAATTGATGTGTAACGCGCTCACAGACAACCTGTTAGCGGAAACACTTCGTGTAATACTGGGAGTAAGACCGGCGCGCATGACGGACACTCCGTCACGCGCTCCCCGGGCGGGGACACGTGGAATGCGTGGCTACCTTCTCCCATCCAGACTGTGACTGTCGGCTCCGGAATCTCACCGGATCGTGCGGATGAATCCGCTCGCGGGCTATACCGCCGGTGGGGACTTTCACCCCGCCCCGAAGGTTTCCAGACCCTTAATATGCCGCACGAACGGCCGGGGTGTCAAGGCGGGCGATGGGGCGGAACTCATTGCCCCAGCAGGGCGTCCACGAATTCCCGGGGTGAGAACTCGCCGAAGTCCTCGAGACCCTCGCCCACGCCGATGAAGCGCACCGGGAGCCCCAGCGACTGGCGGATGGCGATGACGATGCCACCCTTCGCGGTGCTGTCGAGCTTGGTGAGGATGATGCCGTCGGTCTGCATGCGGCGCGTGAACTCCTGCGCCTGCACGAGGCTGTTCTGGCCCAGGTTGGCGTCGAGCACCAGCAGTACGCGCACCGCGCCGTCACCCAGCGAGCGCTCGCACACGCGGCGCACCTTGGCCAGTTCCTCCATGAGATTCACGCGCGTGTGCAGGCGCCCGGCGGTGTCGATGATCACCGTGTCCACCGAGCGGGCACGCGCCGCCTCGCAGGCATCGAAGGCCACCGCGGCCGGATCTGTTCCCTCCGCGTGGCGGATCATGTCCACGCCGACGCGCTCCGCCCAGATACCCAGCTGGTCCGCGGCCGCCGCGCGGAAGGTATCGCACGCGGCCAGCAGCACGCGCTCCCCGCGCGCCTTCAGGTGGAAGGCGAGCTTGCCGATACTGGTGGTCTTGCCCACGCCGTTGATACCCACCACGACGATGGCGCGCGGCTTCGCCGCCGCTTCGGGCCCGGTATCGTCCTGGAGAATGGAGAGGAAGATCTCGCGCAACGTCTCGCGGTAGTCGGCCGCACCGCGCTCGCGCAGCGCCGCCACCGCACGGTCGGTGGCGTCCACGCCCACATCGGCCGAGAGCAGCAGCGCCTCGACCTCGTCGACATCGTCCGCGGCCAGTGCCGGCCCGCGCTGGAACACGCGCGCCAGCGGCTCAACGAGGCTCGCGCGCGCGCGCTGCAGTTTTGCTTTCAGGTTGAACATGTGACCCTGAGCGGAGGAGCGGCATCACGTCCGCCTATCGGCGGAACCTACGCCGTCGACGCGGCGTCGGCGGCCGCGGCACGCGGGGTGGCGCCGTGGGCCTTGAAGCGCTCCGCGTCGTCCAGGTGGACGGAGATCAGCTTGGACACACCCGGTTCCTCCATGGTTACGCCGTAGAGACTGTCCGCCGCTTCCATGGTCTTCTTGTTGTGGGTGATCACCACGAACTGGGTGTGATCCGTGAACGAGCGCAGCAGCTTCACGAAGCGCGCGATGTTGGCGTCGTCCAGCGGCGCATCCACTTCGTCGAACACGCAGAACGGGCTGGGCTTGACCAGGTAGATGGCGAACAGCAGCGACAGCGCCACCAGCGCGCGCTCGCCGCTGGAAAGGCTGGAGATGTCGTGCAGCTTCTTGCCGCGCGGGCTCGCCACGATCTTGATGTTGGCCTCCAGCGGGTCGTCCGAGTCGACGAACATGAGGTCCGCTTCGCCGCCGTCGAAGAGCGTCATGAAGGTCTGCTTGAAGTTCTCGCGCACCTTCTCGAAGGTCTCGCCCAGCAGGCGGCGTGCCTCCTTGTTGATGCGACGTATGGCCTGGGTGAGCGAGTCCTTGGCCTCTTCCAGGTCCTGCTTCTGCTTGGAGAGGAAGTCGAAGCGCTCCTTCTTCTCGTCGTGCTCGCTCATGGCCAGCATGTTGACGGGACCGAACTGCTCCAGGCGCCCCTTGATTTCGGCCAGCTCCTCGCGGCTCACCTGCTCCCACTCGCTCGCGTCGAAGCGGCTGCGGTCCGCGATCATGGGTTCCAGATCCTGCCCGAACTTCTCGCGCGCCTTCTCGACGAAGCCGGCCATGCGCGTATCCACCGACGCCAGTTCCACGTTGACGCGCTCCAGGTTGGTGCGCTTGGCGTCGCGCTGATCCTTCATGGCCTTGATCTCGGCCTCGAGCGCGTCGCGCGACTCCTTCAGTGTCGCGTAGGCATCGTTCTCGCTCTCGATGCGTGCCCCGACCGCGTCCTTCTCTGCGTGCAGCTTTGCCACCGCGTCGCGCGTGGCGGCGATGTCCTCGGTGCTCAGGCGGATCTGCTCGTCGGCGCGGCGCCGGTCCTCTTCGCGCGCCCGCACCAGCCCGGCGAGTTCCTCCACCATGGTCTCGTGGCTCTTCACGCGCGTTTCCAGCGCTTCCAGGTCGGCCGCAACCGTGACGTCCGCCACGCGCAACGCGCCCACCTCCTCCGCCAGCGCTTCCCGCTCGCGCTCGACGGCGTGCACCTGTTCTTCCAGCGCGGCCAGGTCGGCGCCTTCCAGATCGGCGGCGGCGTCGGGCATCTCCGCGCTGCGACGCGAGCTCTCCAGGCGCGGCCGCAACTGCAGCATGGCATCGCGCGTCTCGGAAATACCCTGCTCCAGCGCGGTGATCTTCTCCTTCACGCGCACCAGGTGCAACTCCGCCTCGCGCCGGCTGCGCACCAGGTCCTCATGCGTCCGCTCTTCCCCGGCCAGCGAGGCGCGGATGGCGGTGATCTCACGCTGTGCGCGTTCGCGCTTCTCCGCCAGGGTGTCGCGTAGCTGCCGCAGCTGGTTCTCGCGCGCCTCCGCTTCGGCGAGCGAACGCTCGATCTCGGCCAGCTTGGACTGCATCTCGAGCAGGGTGACGTCGATGTCATCCTGGCCGGCCACCAGCACGCGGCCGGGGCCGTCGAAGAAGACGCCGTCCAGCGTGGCCACGCGCGACGCGCGCCCCGCCTCGATCAGGCGCAGCGCGGCGTCGACGTCCTCGACCACGAGAACGCCCTCGAGGTAGGCAACCAGATAGGTCGACACACTGGGATCGCAGTCCACCAGCTCGCGCGCCGGCCCGATGACGCCATCGCCCGACGGGAGTTCCGCACCGCTCACGAAATGGTCCGGAAACAGGATCTGCACGCGGCCGCCGTCGCCGCGCCGGTAGGACTTGAGCCAATCCATGGCGTCGCGCCGCGAACCGGTGACCACGCTGCGCAGGATGGGAGCCAGACACGCCTCGAAACACTTGCGGTAGCGCTTCTCCACGCGCACCAGGTCGGAGAGCACCCCGGCCACGGCGCCGTGGCGACGCAATTCCTCGGCGGTGCGGGTGTGCTCCTCGGCGACGCGCGTCATGAACTCGCGCTTCTCCACCAGCTTGGCCAGCGCGCGGCTCGCCTGCGCGAGTTCGCTCTCGCCCGCCACGATGGCCGTGGAGGACTCGTCGATGACGCGGGTGAGCGCGGTGAGTGCGTTCTGCTTCTCGCCCAGCACGGCCTGCTGCGCGGAAACGCGCGCCTCGATACCCGACAGCTCCTCGACCCGCTTGGCCTCCTCGGCGGACAGCTCGTCGAGCTGGGACTCGATGACATCCTGGCGCTTCGCCAGATCGTTGAGCGTCGCTTCCACCTGCTCAAGCACGCCCTTCTCGCGCGCCTGCTCGCGCACCAGGTCCAGCGCGATCTGTTTGCGACGGCGCAACGCGCCGCGCGCCTCTTCCAGGCGCTGGTTGGCCTCGCGCAGCGCGCCCTCGCGGGCGCCCAGACGGTTGCGCGACTCGGTGAGCGCCACGCGCCGCTCGCCCGCCGCCGTGCGCGCGCCGTCGAGGTCGCGTTCGATCTCGGCCTTGCGCGCGGCGGCACGCGTGATCTCCTCGCCGTCCTCACGGATGCGAGCCTGGCTGGCGTTGATGCGTTCGGTATGCACCGCCACCCGCTCGTCGTACTGCTGCAGCGCGGTCATCGCGGCGTAGCGCGTCTCGTTGAGCTCCTGCAGGCGCTTCTCGAATTCCGCGGTCTGCACGCGCTGCTCCTGCAGGCGGTTCTCGCGGATCAGAATCTCGTTGTCCCCCACCAGGCGCACGTTCTCCTGCGCCTCGCGTTCGGCGTGCAGCTCGTCGCGCCGGGTGAGAATCTCGAACAGCGACGCCTTGAGCAGCGCGATCTCCATCGCATCCGCCTGCTCCTTGAGCGACTGGTAGCGCCGCGCCTTGCCCATCTGGTACTTGAGCGAGCGCAGCTCCTTATCCAGTTCATTGAGGATGTCGACCAGGCGGGTGAGGTCCTGCTCCGTCGCCTTGATCTTGCGCTCGGCCTCCTCGCGCTGGAGGCGGTAGCGCATGACACCCGCCGCCTCTTCCAGCAGGTGGCGCTTCTCGTCTTCTTTCTCGGAGAGGACCTTCTCGATCATGTCGCGCTCGATGATGGCGTAGGCGCTGTTGCCCAGCCCGGTGTCCACCAGCAGCCCGCGCACGTCCTTGAGGCGCACCGGCTGGCCGTTCACCAGGTATTCGCTGACCCCGCTGCGGTACAGGCGCCGCCCGATGCGGACCTCCTTGTACTCGAGGTTGAGCGCGTGATCCTCGTTGTTGAGGGTCATGAAGACCTCGGCCATGCCGAGGGGCTTGCGCAGCCGCGTGCCGTTGAAGAGCACGTTCTCCATCTTGGTGTTGCGCAGCATGCGCGTGCGCTGCTCGCCCAGCACCCAGCGGATGGAATCCACCACGTTGGACTTGCCGCACCCGTTGGGGCCGATGATGGCCGTCACGCCGCCCGTAAAATCGAGCTCGAGGCGCGACATGAACGATTTGAAGCCGGAGATTTCGAGCTTACGCAGCTGCAAGTGCGGCCCCCGCCGGGAAAGTGGCGTCGCTATGCGACGTTTTGGGATTACTCAGGGATCTTGGTGATGCGAGTAAATCGCACCTGCGCAATGGCGTCCAGATTTTTTTTGACTTCCCGGGCCTCTTCCCGCGTCTCGAACGGGCCCGAGTAGACGCGGTACCACTTGCCCTTGGCACCCAGATCGAGGAAGACGATGAACACCGGGAACTCGCGGCTCTGCAGGAAGTCCACCTCTTCGCGCGCGCGGATCGACTCCTGGAACGAACTGATATGGATCATGTACCAGTCGCGCCAGTGCGCGTCCAGGTCCGCCATGACGTGGATGTCGGCCGGGTTGAGCAGCAGGGTTCCCCCGGTGCGTCCGCCCGTGTCGGCCGGGTCCACCGGCGGGGGCAGCACACTCGCCACGGTATCCGCCACGACACCCCCGGGGGCATCGGACGCGGCCGCGACCAGCGTGTCGGGGGCAACGCGTGTGACCACGGTGTCCGGCGGCTGGGCAACGGCGGCGGTGCCGGTTCCGGCCGGGCGGGTTCCGGTGGGGCCATCGGACGTGAGCGGCCCGGCATGGCGGCCCTGCACGAACCACCACACGGCAAAGGCGATCACCACCACGCCGAAAACGACAATGGCGATGCGCGGCACGAGCGACGAATAGCGTGGTTCGGCATCCCGGGGACGCCGGGGCGGCATCCCGGTGGGCAGAACCGCCGCGGGTTGGGGCGCGCCAGGGGCCGGACGGGCCGGTTGGCTGGGCACGGGCGCCGGCGCCGGCTCGGGAGCGGCACCCAGCTGGATGGTCCAGACGTCCGCGGCCTGCTCGGCGATCCGGTCGACAACAGCGAGGGCCGGCGCGCGGTCCCCCGCGACGACCACCGCCACCACGTCCACCGCGGCGGTGAGCGGGTGCGGATCGCCCTGCTCGTCGGTCAGCGGGCCGACGAAGATGGCACAGCGGGCGTGCGCCGCCAGGCGGCGCCCCGCCTCGTGGAAGGCGGCCTCGACAAACGGCATGCGCCGGGTTACCGGGAACGATCCCGCGCCCACCACGTGCACACCGCGCGACGCCTGGGTGATGACCCCGATGGAACTGCCGTAGAGCAGGAAGTCGAGGAAACCGAGTGCATCCTTCTGCGGCACCAGGCCGTGCAGGCCCGTGTGCATGAAGTCACAGTCCACCACGAGCGCGGAGGGCAGGTGCGCGGCGAGGGTGCGTACCATCAGGAAGGCGACGTCGTCGCGCAACTGCAGGGAATCGTCGTCCGAGCAGACGTATACCGACAGCGGACCCTCCGCGGTGCGCCGGGTGATACCCGCCACCAGCGCCTGCATCGGCTCCATCAGCACCGACGGCAGCGCGGTTTCGCCCGCGGCCGCACGCAGCACGTCCGGCGCGGCGGGGATACGATAGACGGAGGCGCGATCCATGATTGCTAGTCACTCCCGGCGGCCGGCATGGCGGCCATGGTTTCCAGGAGGGCGCGCACGACGTCGGCATCCTCCGAGGAGAGTATGGTGGTCATATTGATTCGAACCTCGTCACCCCGCACCCGCACAAACAGCGGCAGCGGCCGCATACGCAGCGCCCGCGCCAGCCGCGTCGCCTCGCGTTCGCCCGCGCAACCGATCACGAGCGCCGCCGAGGGAATCGTGGCCCCGGACAGGCTGCCACCCCCCACCACCGCGTCGTCCGCCGCAACCGAGACCCGGAAGCCGGGCCCGGCGGCGGGCGACACCCGTTCCGCGACGCCCTGCGCGCGCTCGTGCGCGGACACGCCGCCGGTGATCATGGCCAGCGACGGATTGTCGCGGCGCGGATCCTCGCCGAACAGATACGAACGCACGATCTCCTGCAGCGCTGCGACGGTCACTTTATCAACGCGCACCGCACGCCGCAACGGGTTTTGCTTGAGGCGATCGACGAACGCGCGCGTTCCCGCCACGATCCCGGCCTGCAGCCCCCCGAGCAGTTTGTCCCCGCTCATGGTGATTGCGTCGACCCCGCTGGCCATCACCGCGGCCGCGTCGCGGTCTGCGCTCAGCCCGGCGCCGGCAAAGTCGAAGAAGGCCCCGCTTCCCATGTCGAACACCGCGTGGCACGCGCGCTCGCGCGCGACGGCGACGATCTCCGCGAGCGATGCCTCGTGGGCAAAACCGGCGATCTCGTAGTTGCTCTTGTGGACCTTCAGCAGGACGTCATCGGCGCGCGCCACGCGCTCGTAGTCCGCCGCGTAGGTCCGGTTGGTGGTACCGATTTCGATAACCTCCGCGGCCGCGTCGCGCAGAATTTCCGGCAGGCGGAAGCTCCCGCCGATCTCCACCAGCTCACCGCGCGAGACGATCACGCGGCCCGGCGGCGAGAACGACGACGCCACCAGGTAGATCGCGGCGGCGTTGTTGTTGACCACCATCGCCGCCTCGGCGCCGGTGAGCAGGCACAGCAGTTCTTCCAGCGTCTGTGCGCGGTGCGACCGTTCGCCGCTCTCCACGTCCACCTCGAGACTCACGTATCCGCGCATTGCGCGCGTTGCGGCCTGTGCCGCCCGCTCGCCGATGACCGCACGCCCCAGGTTGGTGTGCAACACCACGCCGGTCCCGTTGAGCACCGGGGCCTGTCCCCCCAGACGCAGCCGCTCGATGCGCTCGCCCGCGCGCGCCACCGTCCACGCGACCAGCGCGGCGCGGTCGGGGCCGGCCCCGGACGTGCCACCCCGGACCTCCTCGAGCAGCAGCCGCACCATACGCGCCCACGGAAAGCGGGGGTGAGTCTGCCGCCAGCCCACGAAGGCGGGGTGCGAGAGCACCTCGTCGACCGACGGAATGGCGCGAAGAAACTCTGGGGAGCGGGGTGCGGGCATGGATTTTTTTGCGGGACCGCGCCTCTCGTATCAGGCGCGGCCCGGCGCGTCAAACCATTATGCAACAATTCCTTGATGCCGGGCGCACCTTTCTGATAGGCATGCCTGCATGACGCGCACCGCCACCCACACCCGACGCTTGCTCGCCGCCAGCCTGGGCGCGGCCGCGTTGCTGGGGGCCTGCGGCGGACCGCCCCCCGGCAGCCCCCCCGATATGGACCGGGTCTACGAGGGCCTCGCCGACCCGTTCCCGCGCGTGGGCCCGAGCACCCTTGCGGGATTCCGCATACTGATCGACCCCGGCCACGGGGGAGCCTTCCGCGGGACGGTCGGCCAGGACAGCCTGGAGGAATCCCGGGTCAACCTGGGGGTCTCGCTCTACCTGTGGGGCCTCTTGCGCGAGGCGGGCGCCGACGTCCACCTGACGCGCTCGTCGGACCGCGACTTCCTGAGCGACGCGGACTCCGCCCTGGCGTTCGACCTGCAGGCACGCGTGGATGCCGCCGACTCCCTGCAGCCGGACCTGTTCGTTTCCATCCACCACAACGCACAGCCGCAACGCGACCCCGGTTACAACCGCATCGAGACCTATTACAAGGCTGGAGACCCGGCGTCGCTCGATCTTGCCTTCGCCATCCACCGCCACCTGATCCGCAATCTCGGCATCTCGGTGGGCGAGGTGCGCCAGGGCAACTATTATATACTGCGCAACGTCGGGATCCCGGCGGTGCTGGGCGAGTCGAGCTATCTCACGCACCCGCCGGTGGAGGACAAGCTGCGCCTGTCGCGCGCCCAGGAACTGGAGGCCGAGGCGTACTTCCTGGGAATCGTCGACTACTGCCGGCGCGGCGTACCGCGCGTGGCCACCATTCTCCCCGAGGACTCGGTACTGGTGGAGGTGCCGACACTTTCCACCCGCTTCCAGGACCACGGCGGCCTCGGTATCGACCCCGACGGCGTCAGCTTCTCGGTGAACGGAGAGACGGTGCGCGCACACCTCTCGGCCGACGGCAACCACGCCGCGTATGAACTGCCCTGGGACGCACCCAACGGGACGTATGAGGTGGCGGTTTGCGCGCGCAACCTGGGGGGCAACACCAGTCCGGTGGCGCGCACCCGTTTTTTGCTGTCGCAACCGCCGGCCATGGCGGCCATCACCACCGACCCACGCAGCGTCCCCGGCAACGGCGGCGTAATGCGCGTGCGTGCGCGCGTGCTCGACCGGCGCGGTCTGCCGGTGGCGGACGGAACCCCGGTCGTGCTCACCACGTCGCTTCCGCCGGCGGGTGACGGCGGATCGTTGCGCGACGACGTACGGGGCGGATCGGTGGAGTTCTCGCTGCGGGTTCCCGCCGGCGCGACACGCGACGTGGCCCTCACCATCGCGTGCGCGGGCAGAACGTTCGACGCACGCGTGCCCGCGGGGAGCAAGGGCGGCGCCGCGTGGCGGACGATCACGGTTCGGGACCTATCGAGCGGCGCACCCGTCACCAACGCGCGGGTTTTCGCGGGTGACTCCGCGCTGGCGATGGAATCGCCATCAGGGCTGTATGGCTTCTCCGCCGCCGCAACCGCGACGGTACGCGCGCCGGGCTACCGCCCCGCCCCCGTCTCCGCCGTCGGCGACACGTTGCGCCTGGAGCCGTGGTTCGGCGGCGCGCTGCTCGGCAAGCGCTTCGTGCTCGATCCCCAGGGCGGCACCCCGCAGCAAGCCGGGGTGGGTGCCATGGGGCTCTCCGGCGCGCACGTCAACCTGCGCGTCGCCGTCTACCTGGAGGCGTTCCTGCGCGCGGCCGGTGCCGACGTGCGCCTCACGCGCACCTCCGAGGAGGTCCGCCTCCCCGAAGACGTCGCGCGCCTGACCAACCGTTACCGCGCGGACCGCTACATCGAAATCCGGCACCGCGCCACGACAGCGGACAGCGCGTTGTCGGTGGGCGCGTATTACTTCCCCGGCAGTGCGACCGGCGAGGTGATGGCGCGCGAGGTGGGAGAGACCTTCGCCAGCACGATATCGGTCCCCTTCCGCGGCGCGCGCTCCACCGTGACCTACGCGCTGCAGCAGACGGCCTGCCCGGCCGTCGTGGTGGCGGCGCCGTCGATCGCCAATGTCGACGAAGAACTGCGCCTCGATTCATCCGCCTACCTGCGCCAACAGGCGTATGGCATCTTCCTGGGTATTCTGCGGCACTACGGCGTGACCGGCGGCGCCCCGCTGGAGGTGGCGATTGCGGCCGACGACCCGTCCGGGTGGATGGTCACGCTGGACGACACGTGGACGCTCGTCACCGGCGGCGATGGCATGGCGGTGTTCGGCGGCGTAACCGACGGCGAACATCACATCGCGGTCCGGCGCGGACCGGTGCTTCACCAGCAAACCGTTGCAACCGGCGCCGGCGCCGCCCGTATCAGC